>JAMBLH010000020.1 GCA_023336875.1 Actinomycetes bacterium | reverse complement strand
TAGTGATCATTGAAGGCTTTGAAGTTGTCGAGGTCGGCATGCACGACAGCGAAGTCCTTCTCCGTCTCAACGCGGCGCTTCAACTCGTTCGTTATCTGAAAGTTCCCTGGCAGTCCAGTCAGTGGAGAGAGATCACGCATCTGCTGGCTGCGTCTCAGGACCGTCCGGATTCTCGAGATCAACTCTTCGAGATCGAACGGTTTGGTGATGTAGTCGTCAGCGCCGAGATCGAGGCCTTTGACCCTGTCCTCGGCGAGGCTTCTCGCCGTCAACACAATCACAGGTATGTTCGCGGTCGGCGGGTCGGCTCGCATTCGGCGAAGAACCGTCAGTCCGTCGATTTCGGGCATCATGACATCGAGGAGCATCAGGTCCGGAGGGGCAGCTGCAGCCTTTTCGAGCGCCTCCCTACCTCCACCGGCGAGTTCAACCTCGAAACCATCGAGTTCGAGGTTCATCTGCACAAACTGCAGGATGTCCGGGTCGTCATCGACGACAAGAATCCGCTCGGTCATGTCACCCCTGGTTGAGGATTGTTCGTAGTTCTTCCACGGCGGCAGCTGGATCGTCCGCCCGAAACACTGATGTTCCGGCGACGAACACGTCCGCTCCGGCTTCCCTTGCGGGAGATGCCGTACGCAGATCAATGCCTCCGTCGACCTCTATATCGGCTGACAACGCGTGCGAATCAATGATTTCTCTAAGTTCTTCGATCTTTGGCAGAACCGATTCGATGAACGCCTGACCGCCAAAGCCCGGATGCACGCTCATGACAAGCACGAGGTGCGCCTGGTCGAGATACGGTTCGATCGCAGAAACCGGTGTTGGCGGGTTGATCGCCAACCCGACATCGAGGTCGAGGCGGCTGGCCTCCGCAATCACAGGCGTGGGATCCGGCACCGCTTCGATATGGACCGTCACTCCATCCGCGCCGGCAGCCTTCATGGACTCGAGATACGTGAGTGGATCCGTGATCATGAGATGGCAATCGAGGTATAGGTCCGTTGCACGGCGGAGGGAGGAGATCACGGGCGGTCCGAGAGATATGTTCGGAACGAAATGCCCATCCATCACATCGACGTGGAGGATGTCAACGAGCGGGGCGATGCGGTTGATGTCGTCGGCAAGGTGCCCGAAATCTGCCGCAAGAATTGAGGGTGCTATTCGTGGGGGTGTTCTCATCTTCGCCAAGTGTAAATGGTTGGGTGCGGGATGACCTCACTCGCGATCTGTAGTGTGGCAGAACGAGACAGGGAGATGGTGCACGGATGGAGTTATATCGGATCACACCCGGGTCGATCGTCGATCTCTCACGGACCAACCCAGGCGAGAAGGTGGCATTCGATCACCTGACGAAGTCATCGTCCAAGAAGATGCTTGCCACGATGAACCGCGAGCTTTCTGAACTCCAGCGTCTGTTGTGGAGTGATGGAGATCAGGCACTGCTCGTTGTGCTTCAGGCCATGGACACGGGCGGGAAGGATGGGACGATCCGCAAAGTGTTTTCAGGCGTGAATCCGCAGGGCGTCGACGTGTATGGATTCGGCGTGCCTGGGCCCCACGAGGCAGCTCATGACTATCTCTGGCGAATACACATGCGGACTCCAGCGAAGGGCCGAATCGGGGTATTCAACCGAAGTCACTATGAAGATGTGCTCGTGGTCCGAGTTAACGATCTCGTGCCGGAATCTGTGTGGTCGAAGCGTTACAAGCAGATCCGTGATTTCGAGGAGATGTTGTGCGATGAGGGCACGACGATCGTCAAGATCATGCTCAATGTCTCCAAAGAGGAGCAGAAGGAGCGACTCCAGGCGCGCGTCGATGACCCGTCCAAGAACTACAAGTTCGACCCCAGCGACCTGTCCTCGAGAGAGAAATGGGAGGACTACATGGTCGCGTACGACGACGCCATCTCACTGACATCCACTGTCGATGCTCCGTGGTACATCGTGCCTGCGGACAGGAAGTGGTACCGCAATCTCGTTGTCTCACAGATCCTGATCGACACGATCCGCGGCATGGATCTTGCCTACCCGGAACCAGAGTTCGACCTCGCGCACATAGCTATCGAGTAGATGAGCCCGATGTTGACACTAGAAGGTCGTCGTTTCCGCTCTGCGGCCGTTCATCCATGATCTGGCATCGACGTGTGATTTACCAGGCGGCTGCACGACGAGCAGTTCGATCGATCCGTGGTCGAAGCTTGCAATGACCTCTGTCCCAACGAGCGAAACTTCACCGGGTTCGCCGGGAATATGGGAAGGGCGCGCCTTGTGTATTCGGAGGGTGCCGTCAGGCGTCTCCATCCAGGCAACGGGTCGTGGCTGAAACGCACGCACCATCCGCTCTGCGACAGACGCTGTCAACAACGGTGTGATCTGGGCTTCAGCCTTCGTGAGTTTCACGGCGTGAGAAGCACCGGAATCGATCTGAGGCACTGGAGTCCTGTGTCCGTTTAGGTATTCGGGCATCGTGTCGTCGATCAACGTGGCGCCAAGAAATGCGAGACGACTCGTGAGACTTCCACCCGTCTCCAAAGGTCCGATCGGTGTCGATATTTCACCGAGGATTGGACCGCTGTCGAGACCCTCGTCGATCTTCATCAGTGTGACGCCGGTTCTCTCGTCACCGTTTGCAATAGCGCGTTCAACCGGTGCTGCACCGCGCCACCGTGGGAGAAGGGAGAAGTGCACGTTCAGGAAGCCAAAGGGAACGGTCGCGAGCATGGCAGGTGTCAGGATTCGCCCGTAGGCAGCCACGACACCGACACGGAATCCACCTTCGACAAGAAGCGTCAGCAGTTCCTGGGTGTCCTTCGGCTGCGCTACCTCAAAACCAAACTGTTCAGCAGCGATCTTCACTGGTGGTGGCGTCATGATGGCGCCGCGTCCCGCTCTGCGATCTGGTTGAGTGATGACGAGGTCAACATCCGCAACATCGCTCAAGGCGGTCAAGCTGGGAATTGCGACTGCAGGCGAACCAAGAAATACAGCACCCATCAATATGTCCCTTCGATGCCCAGCGAATCCTCACGAAGCTCCTTGAGTACCTGCCGACGGACCCGCGGGCTCAGATGTGCGAGAAGCACGGTGCCGTCGAGATGGTCGATCTCATGCTGCAGGACACGGCCCATCAGATCGTCACCTTCGAACGCTATGAATTCGCCATCGAGTCCAACACCCTCGGCTCGTGCATACTCTGGCCTCTTGATCTGCCAATACCGGCCAGGCACTGAGAGGCATCCCTCTTCGAACTTCCACTTCCCTGATGTGGAAACGATCTTCGGATTGGCCATGACGAAGGGACCCTCACCGACATCGGCCACAAAGATCCTCTTTGCGATGCCAATCTGTGGAGCTGCAAGCCCAACGCCAGGGGCGGCAAACATGGTTTCGAGCATGTCATCGACCAGTCGTCGTAGATCTGCATCGAAGTCAATCACGTCCGATGCGCGCATCGAGAGAACCGGATCAGGAAACGTGCGAATCGGAAATATGGACATGGCGGAAGAGTAGACGGTAGACGGTAGACAGTATCGGCGAAATCCACGACAAGCGTGCGCCGTCCCACACGCCACTCTCAAATGCACTACAGATCTATGGGATCCACGTCCACTCTGACCTTTGCTCCCTTGCCGCGAAGCGCGCTGACCACGGGTCGGAGGGCAAGTCTTGCAGCACTGAGGTCCCTGTCCTGGATGAGCCATCGCATCCGCTCACCCACTTTCGCTGGCCCGAGAACGGAGGCATGCGGCGCGACGGCTTCGAGGAGCATTTCGCCTGTGTCATGGAGGTCGTCTGTTTCGATTGCGATCAGCGAACCGACGGGAGGGAATCCAAATCGCCTTCTCGACGCGAGCTCGGTGAGTAGGAAGTCCTGCGAACGACCATGGACCAGCGCCGCAATAACCGGCTGCTTCGGATCCGCAGTCTGAATGACGCATCGACTTCCCGAGCCCTTCTTCACCGTCTGGGCGAGACGAACAAGGAGCCGGAGGCCATCCTCGGCGGCACGATAGTGAGGAGCCATGGTGAACCCATCGATGTCCACAGCAACCGAGAGACCCATGTCGTGCACGCCGATTAGGTCACGCTCGGTGCCCACTGTCACCAATCGATCGTCCTCAGGACGCCCAACCGTGTCCTGGCCGACGACCCCCGAGATGTCGTCGATGATCCTCCCTATGCCAGCGCCAAGTGCCTGGAACCTGCCGGCCCCACAGTTGGTGCAGCCACCGAGGTCGGCACCACAGCGTCTGCAGGTGTCATCCAGCGAGGCAGCACTCGAGCAGTTGACGCAGCGTCGGATTTCGCCGCATGCCACGCATCGGAATGCTGGCGCATATCCGCGCGATCCGACGAGAACAAAGACAGGACTCTTGGAAGCAACCGCTCCCCTGATAGCAGATTTGACGCGTTCGGTCAGCACGGCAGCGCCGGGAGGCTCCTCACCGCGGTCGACGACCTCAACCATCGGCCACTGCCGCTGGGTTGGCTCGACGATCGAAGCTCCCATGGCAATGGCCTCAAGCGTCGGCACGGGACCGAAGAATTCGAGTGGAAACTGCTCGATGGTCGATCGTTGCACGATGACATCGCGGACATTCAGCGTCGGCGTACCGGGTGAGCGCATGACCCTGCGGCCGTCCTCAACGATGATGACAAGACCGACGATGCCGAACGGCCAGAACATCGTCTCCCTTGTCCCTACAAGAATCGTGCCGAGCCCGGTCGCCATGCGAGTCCAGCTGTCCGTCACTTCACTCCCTGACATCGAAGATGTCGCACGCACGACCCTGTCGCCATAGATGGTTGTCAGATGGTCGGCGATATCGCGAATCTCGATGGCTGAAGGAGCAATGACAGCGATGTTCGCGCCGGATGCCGCGACGTTCCTGATCGCACCGGCGACCGACACGCCGTAGGGAGGTGATCCAATGTGATAGAGCTTCTCAGAGCTAGCAGGCTGCCGATCGCCCTTAGGACTCGACTCGACCGAATCGGGGGTCGGTCGCTTGGGCACGTTCGGTGGAACGGTGCGTTTGAGGAGCACAGATAGGGGCGTGACATAGTGGAGAGCAGCCCACCGAAGTGTCGAAAGCATCTCTTCGTCAAAGGAGGGGATGTCGCCTGAGACTCCTTCGATCTTCAGCAATTTGCGTTTCTCGTCTGCTTCGAACACCGCGGTTACGAACCCCTTGAGCCTCCTCCCAGAGACCTTGACCCGCACTCGTGACCCCACACCAACATCGAGATCGTCGGGAATGAGGTACGAGAAACCATCGTCGACCGAGAACGATGAGATGTCGGGAACGACCCGGCAGGCGCGTGCGGGACTCAGGACTCTTCCCTGAGTCTCAGAACCGTATCCCAGATCATGGAGGCAACTTCTCGCTTTGGCAGCAGGTCGAGGTCCTCGGTGCTTCCATCCCTGAACACGAACCGAACTTTGTTCGTGTCCGATCCGAAACCCGCTCCTGGTGTTGTCACGTCGTTGGCGACGAGGAGATCCACATCCTTCTCCCTCGCCTTGGCAGCGGCGCCTTCGAGGGAACCGGTCTCGGCTGCGAACCCAACAAGAAAGGGCCTCGGCGACATTCCGCGGACACCCCTGAGTACATCAGGCGTTGGCTCGAGGTCGATCGTTGGCGCGCCATCGGCACGCCGTATCTTGCCTGATTCGGTGATACGCGGCTTGAAATCGGCCACCGCGGCTGCCATCACGACCACGTCGTATTCTGAGGCTCTCCCCCAGACGCTCGCAGCCATCTCGTCAGCGGTGTCAACCCTGTCGATTTCGACTCCCGACCTGTCGGGCGGATCTGCCGCTGTGACGAGGAGCACTTCTGCACCCCTTTCGGCTGCGACCTCTGCAAGGGCATTGCCCATCTTGCCTGACGAACGGTTGCCGATGTATCTGACAGGATCGAGAGGCTCGCGTGTGCCGCCAGCCGTCACGAGTACGCGAAGGGCATCCATGTCGCGAACAGGAAACACGCCATCGACGGCATCAAGAATGGCCTCGGGATCGGCAAGTCTGCCCAGCCCGACATCCCCACCCGCAAGTGCGCCGACCTCAGGTTCAACGATCTTGTAGCCATACGCTCGCAGACGATCGATGTTGGCCACCGTTGCAGGCTGGTCCCACATCTCGGTGTGCATCGCAGGAGCGATCACCACTGGCGCTCTGGACGCAAGGACGGTGGCGACGAGCGCGTCCGAGGTCTGTCCCGCCGCCAACTTCGAGATAGTGGATGCGGTCGCAGGCGCGATGATGATCGCGTCTGCCCACTGACCAAGCGTCGTGTGTGGAGACACGTCCTCGGAACCGAACAACGTTGTGACGGGCTCTCGACCCGTGATGGCGGCGAACGTCGCACTTCCGATGAATTCTTGTGCAGACTCGGTCATCACGACGCGAACGGTGCATTCGCGTTCGATGAGTCTGCGGGCGAGATACGCAGCTTTGTAGGCTGCGACTCCCCCGGTCACGCCGAGGACGATACGTCGCCCCTCGGCCATGGCCTACTCCTCCATCGGTGCGATGACAACCTTGTCCTCTGCAATCTCCTCCAAGGAGATCGAGAGTGGTTTCCGCGAAAGAGAATGTACCTGTGGCGGCACATAGCCACCCAGTCCTGCTCCGAGTTCGTTGAAGTATGCGTTGATCTGCCTCGCGCGCCGGGCCGCCAGCACAACGAGTCCGAACCGTGACTTCGTCTTTTCGACGATCACACCAATGGGTGGTTCAAGCATCATGTCGGGTGGCTCCTCAGGAATTCAGATTGAAGGTGAAGGTATCAGTGTATGGGGAGCTCGTTGCTTCCTGAACCGAGTATATCGAGAACCTCACTGATCGTGCGGTCAAGGTCTGTGTTTATGACCACGTAGTCGTACACATCGGGTGCTTCTGTCATCTGTTGCTGCGCTGCAGAGAGTCGCAGCGCTATGTCGTCCTCCGGGGTATCTCCACGTCCGGTGAGGCGAGTTCTGAGCGTGTGAATGTCAGGGGGAGCAACGAAGATAAGCAGCGCTTCAGGGAAATGGGCTTTGATCTGTTTTGCTCCCTCGTTTTCGATATCAAGGAGCACGTTCCTGCCAGATGCAAGGATGGGCTGTACCGATGAACGAAGTGTGCCATAGAGGTTGCCGCCGTATTCGGCCCATTCAAGGATTTCGCCGCTGTGGATCTTTGCTCTGAACGTCTCCCTGTCGACGAAGAAATAGTCAACTCCTTCGGTCTCACCCGTGCGCGGCGCGCGCGTCGTTGCAGAGACGGAGAACTCCGAGGGTGTTGTCTCGATTATTGCATCGACGATGGTTGATTTGCCGACGCCGGAGGGTCCTGAGATGACCGTCAGTCTTCCGTTACGAGAAGTATTCGAGTAGGGCGCTTCGCTGCTTTGTTCCAAGGCCCCTGATTGTACGGTTGTCGGCGACGCCGATTTCCTCCAGAAGCCGCTTCGTGGTGACCTTGCCCATGTGCGGCATGGAGACGACGATGGCTTGGATCTTCGTGCCGGCGATCAGATCATCTTCATCCGCCCTGTCGAGCACTTCAGCAAAGGTGAGGGAGCCTGTCTTGAGCAGGTGCTTTATCTCAGCACGGAGTCGTCTTGCCTCTCTTGCTCGCGCAAGAGCCGCAGATCGCTGTTCCTCAGTCATCTCTGGGAGCACGTGTCCTCCTTCGCTGGGCATCGTATCAAGATCGGGTTGATCATCCTGTGATCTCGGCACGTATTTGTTCTGCCGCCGCTGCGGGATCCAACGCCTGGGTGATGGGTCGCCCGATCACAAGGAGAGAGGCCCCCCGGTCAATCGCCTCGCGCGGTGACGCAGTTCGCGCCTGATCGTCCTCAACATCCTGAGGTCTGATGCCAGGGGTTACTCGCAACAGACCAGGAGCGGCCTGAGCAACCACGTTCAGTTCATGCGGGGAGCAGACAACACCTTCACATCCGGCAGCGCCGGCAACCTTGGCCATCTTGCCCACAAGCTGACCGGGAGACCGCCGTATCCCAACCCTTTCAAGCGCGCTCTTGTCAAGCGAGGTCAATACAGAAACGCCGAGTATTCCTGCTTCTGCCCCACCTGCGCCAGAGGAGAGGCCCTCCACTGCTGCATGGAGCATGTCAATGCCGCCGCTGACATGGGCAGTGACCCACGTCGCGCCGTGCTTGGCGAGGCGCTCCGCAGCAGATCTCACCTGGCTCGGAATGTCGTGGAGCTTCGCATCCGCAAATACCGGCTTTCCAAGGCGGACAATGGCTTCAATCGTGGCGGGACCCGGCCCGTGTAGCAGGCCGAGCCCGATCTTGAATCCGCCAACAAACGGTTCGACCTCGCGCGCCATCACCACGGCTTCCTCTGCAGTGGGTAGGTCGAGTGCAACGATTATCGGGTTGTCGATCACCATGGCTCATAGGCTCCAGTCAATTGAGAGATGCGGGCAACATTATGGTGTTTCATGTAGCGATTGAGCCCCTTGGTGATCGACGTAGCCACCCGTGGGGTTTTGAAGTGAGCTGAACCGATGGCTACGGCGGACGCTCCGGCGAGAAGGAACTCGACCACATGTTCGGCATCTGAGACACCCCCGCACCCGACGATGGGGAGCTCAGGAATGTCTCGAGAGACCTCAAGGACGCTGCGGATGGCGATTGGTCGTATCGGAGAGCCTGAGTATCCGCCGATGAGGCCACTCAACGCCGGGCGGCGCGTGTCCGGATCGATGCGGGAGCCCATGACGGTGTTGGAAATGACCACCCAATCCGCGCCCGCCTCGGCAACCGCGCCAGCAACGGCACTGATGGGCTGGGCGTCGGAGGAGAGCTTGGCTGAAACGGGGAGATCAGTAGCGGCTCGCACGGAGCGGATGACTTCAGCTGAGAGCGCGGCATCGAGTGCGAACGGAGCACCGTCAAGATTCGGGCATGAGAGATTGACCTCGATGGCTGTGACTCCTGACCCACTGATGGAAGAAGCAACCGCTGCGAACCCGTCAATGTCATGCGCAACAATGCTGCCCCAGAACTCAGTCGGCACCTCAGAGATGTGCGGACCAACGGCTCGTATCCACTCGTCGATCCCGATGTTTTGTATGCCAATGGCATTGAGCATGCCCGTATCCACAGGCGCAAGTCGAGGTGGCGTGCGGCCAGGCCACGGTTCGGGCGCCACCGACTTGGCAGTTGCAGCGCCATAGGCCGAGAAGTCAATCACCTCCTGAAAGTCGACGACTGAGCCAACGGTTCCGGACGCCGCCACGAGAGGCGAAGAGAGTTGATACTCGCCAAGAGTCACAGAGAGATCCATCACACGCCCGCCGAGAAGTGGTGGTCCTGGAGGCTGGTCACGTCGATGTCCTTGTCGCGGATGGCAGCGATGCTACTGACGAGAGCGAGTCCCCCAGCTGCGGTGGTCACGCACGGAATGCTGTGACGTGTGGCAGCGCGCCTGATGATTCGCCCATCTCCCCTGGCCTTGCCGCCGGCAGGTGTGTTGATCACAAGGTCGATCTGTCTCTCTTCGATCAGGCGGACCGGGTCGTATGGCCCCTCACCGACCTTGTCTACGTGCGTTGACGCGATGCCATTGCGAGCGAGGTGTCCTGCGGTGCCGTGCGTTGCGAACAATGCAAAGCCGAGATCAACCAGTTGCCGAGCACACGTAACACCGGCGCTCTTGTCCCTGTCCGCGAGCGAGATGAACGCTGCTCCGTCTGTGGGAATCGTGTGACCTGCTCCACTCAATGCCTTAGCGAACGCGAGTGCAGCAGTGGGGGCGATTCCCATGACCTCCCCCGTGGCTCTCATCTCAGGGCCAAGGAGGGTGTCCTCCCCTGGGAAGCGGCTCCACGGCAGGACAGCCTCCTTCACCGCCGTGTAATTGAGTTGAATCGGCTCCTCAGGCACGATCCCCAGAGCCCTGAGGTCAGACAGCTTCTCCCCCATCATCACTCTCGTAGCCACCTTTGCAAGGGGAACACCCGTGGCCTTCGAAATGAACGGCACCGTGCGTGAGGCTCGTGGATTGGCCTCGAGTACATACACGTCGCTACCCCTGACCGCGAACTGGATGTTCAGAAGCCCGACCACGCTCAGTCCCCTGGCCAACTTCAACGTTTCGTCGATCACTCGCTCGAGCACTTCTGGGCCCAACGTAGGTGGTGGCACGACGCACGCGGAGTCACCCGAGTGGACACCAGCCTCCTCGACATGTTCCATGATTCCGCCGATATATATCTCATCGCCGTCGAAGACAGCATCGACATCTACCTCCACCGCCGATTCAAGAAAACGGTCGATCAGCAGTGGTGTCTCGATGAGATCGGGCTCGCCGCTGCCACCTCTGGCGCCGAAGTCATCGAGGTAGGTGCCCAGATCCTCGACGCTGTAGACGATTCGCATAGCTCGACCACCCAGCACATATGATGGTCGCACCATTGCGGGAAAGCCGATCCGATCTGCGACCTCCATGGCCTCGGCGATAGTTCTTGCCGTGCCGTGGGCTGGCTGCAGGATTCCAAGCTCGGAACAAAGAGTCGAGAAGCGCTCTCTGTCCTCGGCCATGTCGATGGAGTCAGGTGAGGTTCCTGCGATCGGCACGCCAGCATCGAGAAGATCATCTGCCAGTCCGAGAGGTGTCTGACCGCCGAGTTGGACTATCACCGCGATTGGGCGCTCCACCTCGACGATTGCAAGCACATCGGGAGTCGTCAATGGCTCAAAGTACAGCCTTGAGGACGTGTCGTAGTCCGTCGAGACAGTCTCGGGGTTGCAATTGACCATGACCGTCTCATATCCGGCATCCTCGAGGGCGAAGGCAGCGTGGACACAGCAGTAGTCGAACTCGATGCCCTGGCCGATACGGTTCGGTCCTGAACCCAGCACGATCACCGTCCTTTGGCCAGCAGGCGGCGCCTCGCACTCATCCTCGAAAGTTGAATAGAAGTACGGTGTTTCTGCTTCGAACTCCGCTGCACACGTATCGACGGTTTTGAAGGTGACATCTATGCCATGCGATCTGCGGAGTCGCGCGATCTCAGATGTTTCCACCTGCCACAGGTGTGCAAGCTGTTCGTCAGAGAATCCGAGGCGTTTCGCTTCTCGCAGGCGCTCGGGCGATGGGTCATCGTCGCCCTCAAGCGCGCACCGAACGGCGACGATCTGGGCCATCTGGTCAACGAACCAGGGATCGATGGATGTCGCAACTGAGATGTCCTTCACGCTCATGCCGCGTCGGATCGCCTCCGCAACCTCATACAGGCGGTCAGGGCTCGGCACCGGGATCCGATCCCAGAGATCGGCGTCTGACAGGTCCCGTTGAGCAATCTCACCTGGATCGGCGTTCAGGCCGTGGCGGCCGGTCTCGAGGCTCCTAAGTGCCTTCTGTAGCGCCTCTGGGAAGGTCCTTCCGATGGCCATTGCCTCTCCAACCGATTGCATGGAGGTACCAAGCACGGGCGACACGGAGGGAAACTTGGAGAAATCGAACCGTGGGATCTTGACCACCACGTAGTCAAGCGCTGGCTCGAACGCTGCCGGTGTCGCAGCTGTGATGTCGTTTGAAATCTCATCGAGGGTCAACCCAACAGCGAGCATCGCGGCGATCTTGGCGATCGGAAACCCGGTTGCTTTCGACGCGAGCGCCGATGAACGCGAGACCCGCGGGTTCATCTCGATGATGATGCGTCTACCGGTATCGGGGTCAACGGCGAATTGCACGTTCGAACCGCCGGTTTCTACGCCAATGACTCGTAGGCATGCGATTGCGTCGTCACGCATCTCTTGGTACTCCCTGTCGGAGAGGGTCATCACCGGAGCTACGGTTGTCGAGTCACCGGTGTGGACGCCCATCGGGTCGAGGTTCTCGATCGAACACACGATGACTGCGTTGTCGGATCCATCGCGCATCACCTCGAGCTCGAACTCCTTCCACCCATAGATGGATTCCTCGATGAGCACCTGTCCAACGGGTGAGGTATCCAAACCGAAGCGGACGATGCGTTCGAAATCCTCCTCTGTGTGTGCAAGACCTGTCCCACCGCCACCGAGGATGTAACTTGGCCTGACCATGACGGGATAGCCCAGATCGTCAGCCGCTGCACGTGCCTCCTCCATGGATGTGACATAGTGCGCTCTCGCTGTCTCCATACCGGCGGCGTCCATGATCTGTTTGAAACGCCCTCTGTCCTCTGCTGCTCTGATTGCTTCGAGGGAAGCACCTATCAACTCGATATCGAGGTCGTCGAACACGTTCCCCTCCGCAAGTTGCATGGTCACATTCAGCGCAGTCTGTCCACCAAGTGTTGGAAGGAAAGCGTCGGGCTTCTCCTTGCGGAGAATGCGTTCGACAGTTTCTGGTGTGATGGGTTCAATGTAGGTCGCATCCGCGAATTCGGGGTCCGTCATGATCGTCGCGGGATTTGAGTTGACGAGCACAACGCGGTACCCGAGTTCTCGCAGAATCTTCACCGCCTGAGTTCCGCTGTAGTCGAATTCGCAGGCCTGGCCGATGACGATCGGACCGGACCCGATGACGACGATCGAATGAATATCACTTCGTTTCGGCACTGGAACCTCTCATCACGTCGATGAAGTCGTCGAAAATGGTTGACGCATCGTTCGGGCCGGGGGCTGCCTCGGGGTGGTACTGCACAGAGAATGCGGTGATGTCGTGGCAACGGATTCCCTCATTGGTGCCGTCGTTGAGGTTTCGATGCGTTTCAGACACAGCACCAAACGGCGTCTCGAATGGAGCGACAGGTTGGTCCACTGTGCCCACACGCTGTTGCTCCTCGAGTGGTCTATCCGTAATTGAGGAGAGGTCGATTGCAAATCCGTGGTTCTGGGAAGTGATCTCGACTGAGCCGTCTACAACACGTTGCACCGGATGGTTCCCGCCGTGATGACCGAATGCCAGTTTGAACGTTCGTGCGCCGAGAGCGAGGCCGAGGATCTGATGTCCAAGACAGATTCCGAAGACTGGGACACTGCCCAGCAGAAGCTTGATCTCGGCGATTGGTCCGACGAGTGGCTCCGGATCGCCGGGACCGTTTGAGAGAAACACCGCGTCGGGTTGCATCGCCATTACATCCTCAGACTCCGTGGACGCTGGCACCACCGTGACGTCGAGGCCCAGTGCGTTCATGGATCGGACCATGTCTGTTTTGATGCCGAAGTCATAGGCAACGACATGTCCGATCCTTGGTTGATCGGTCTCCACCAGGAGCTGAACGTCGGTGGTAACGGCGCTCACGAGGTCCTGCCCCTTCATCGTCGGTGCCGACGCAGCGAGAACCGCGAGTTCCGCTTCGTCGATGTCTACTCCGACGGCGACCGGCATCGAGCCGTGCTCCCTTATGTGACGTGTGAGACGTCTCGTGTCGATGTCGGTGAGCGCCACCACGTCGTGGTGCACGAGATAATCTGCCAGTGGTTGCTCTGATCGCCATGACGATGCAATCGGACTCATGGACCTCGTGATGAGTGATCGCGCGTGCACCTTTGTGGATTGGCTATCGAACGCCGTGACTCCGTAGTTGCCGACGTGGGGCGCGGTGAACACGACTACCTGTCCCGCGTATGAGGGGTCGGTGATGATCTCCTGATAGCCGGTCATTGACGTGTTGAACACAGCCTCGCCCGTTCTGATACCGCCAACAGCTACAGACCGTCCGCGGAACACAGCGCCATCCGCCGTGACGAGTAGGCCTTGTCTCATCGGCTACTCCTCATAGGTGACGGCACCGTCGAGAAGCGTTACCTTCACTCTGCCCGTCAGCTCTCTGCCCAGATACGGCGAGTTGAAGGACTTTGACAGCGTGGAGTTGGGCGTCCAGGTGGCAGCGGGATCGAACACGGCGATGTTCGCCCTGTCACCCTTCTTCAGTGGCTTTCCGTGTTCTTCGAGGCCGCCGATGAGCGCTGGAGTGACCGACATCCGGTCGAAGAACGTGGCTTGGTCGAGTTGCGCGACCTGGTTCGTCACAGAAGCTGCCCACTCGAGCCCCGTGACGCCGTTCGCTGCGTTTTGGAACGGTCCCTCTTTCTGCTCTGGGCCATGGGGAGCATGGTCGGTGGCGACAACGTCGATGATTCCCTCCCCCAGGCCGGCCACGAGAGCATCTCTGTCCTCGGGTTCGCGGAGCGGCGGCATCATCTTGAATCGGGTGTCTGTCGACATCACATCGTTGTGATCGAACATGAGGTGATGCGGGGACACCTCAGCGGTCACCGCAATCCCATCGTCCTTGGCGTTCGCAACGAGTTCGACGCTTCTGGCTGTCGACAGGTGTTGCACGTGGTACCTGACACCGGTGAGACGAGCGAGTGCGATGTCTCGAGCGATGATGATCTCGTCGGCTTCCCTTGGTATGCCAGCCATACCGAGTTGAACCGAAACGCTCCCCTCGTGCATGTGGCCGGCAGCACTGAGATCTGAGTCGACCGCATGCTGGGACACCACCCCTCCAAGGTTGGCCACATACTCCATGGCCGAGCGCATTACATGAGCGTTCCCGACTACATCTCCGTCATCGGTGAACATTCTGACGCCGGCGTCCCACAGGGCGCCAAGATCGGCCATCTGCTGTCCCTGACGACCGACCGTGAGGCACCCAGCGGAGGCAACGGCTACCAGGCCGACCTGTGTCCCGTTCTCGACGACTTGGAGGGCCGCGCGAGCAGTGTCTATCGGTGGGTCGGTGTTGGGCATTGCTATTACGGCTGTATATCCACCGCCAGCCGCAGCGGCGCTGCCACTGGCGATGTCCTCCTTCCACTCCTCACCAGGTTCACGCAGGTGAGAGTGAATATCGATGAATCCTGGCCCTACCCAGGAACCATTGCATGTGATGACGCGGTGTGCTTCGCCAAGGTCCCTGCCCACAGCCGAAATCCGCCCACCAGTGATGGCAACGTCGACATCCTCGACCCCTCTCGGTGTGAGGACCGCGCCACCCCTGAGTATCAGATCATGAATCCCGACGGATTCGAGTGGAGTCATGGACCGCCCCCGTCATCGATCCAGACCCCATCCTCGTTGTCTGTCTCCTCGAAGCGGACAAAGACACGCTCTGTATGGGCTGTTGGGATGTTCTTGCCGACGAAGTCAGGGCGTATCGGCAGTTGTCTGTGGCCACGGTCGATGACGACTGCGAGTTGGACCGATCCTGGTCTACCCAGGTCAGCGAGGGCATCAAGAGCGGCCCGAATCGTTCGTCCCGTGAAGAGCACGTCGTCTGCAATCACGACCGTGGTGCCATCGATGCCGAACGGGATGTGCTGGTGATCCGTTTCGCCTGTTCGTCTGGTGTCAAGATCATCTCGGTACATCCCGATGTCGAGACTCCCTGAAGCGACGTTGCTCTGCTCGATCTTGGAGAGTTCGGCCGCGATTCGTCCGGCGAAAGGTTCCCCGCGTGTCGGGATGCCCAGGACGATCATGTCGGTGGCTCCGTGGTTCCGTTCGATGATCTCGTGCGCGATTCGGGTGGTGGCCCTGGACAGCTCCTCAGCCGACATCACCTGTCTCATCCCCGAACCTCAGACACACAAAAACCGTACGCTCGTGCGCACGGCAATCCTGTCATGTTCATCGCTCGTTCCCTTCTCGGCCTCGCAGGACCGTGTTAAAGGTTTCGCTGACTGTATCAGGTCTGTGGCATCAGGTATCTGATGTATCGACTGGTGCCACGTCGGTGGCGGCAACCGCCGACAGCACGCCGTTCACAAACGCACCGCTCTTGGCCGTCGAGAACTTCTTTGCGAGTTCAACGGCCTGGGAGATCACGACGCCTATCGGAAGCTCTGAATACTGCAGTTCGAATACGCCGAGCCTGAG
>JAMBLH010000019.1 GCA_023336875.1 Actinomycetes bacterium | reverse complement strand
TCGCCATCTTCGCCATCTCTGTCCTGCTCGATGGCATCAGAGAGAGCTTCCTCCGTCGCCTCGCCAACAATCGCTTCGAGATCCGCTTCAGCTTCGTCGGCAGTCATGTCATTATCCAGATCCTCGATCTGAAGAGTCTCCTCGCCTACATCTGGGATGCGCGTTTCGTAGATACCTCTTGACTCATCGCGGGATATGTGACCCCTGTCCAGCTCAATGACGCGTCGCTGCATTGCATCCACGATCGCGTGGTCATGGGTCGCCATGACCACCGTTGTGCCGGTTCGACTGATCCGATCGAGGATCCGCATGATGCCAACGGAGGTGGCAGGATCGAGGTTTCCCGTCGGCTCATCCGCAAGGAGGATGAGTGGTCTGTTCACGAACGCACGAGCAACGGCGACTCGCTGCTGTTCTCCACCAGAGAGCTGGCGTGGTAGTCGGTCTGACTTGTCCGACAGGCCAACCAGTTTGAGAACCTGGGGCACCTGGTTCCTTATGACGGAGCGGTGCTTCGCCGTTACCTCCATCGCGAACGCAACGTTCTCGTACACAGTCTTCGTGGGCAGCAGCTTGAAATCCTGAAAAACTGTTCCGATCGAACGACGAAGGTAAGGGACCTTCCAACTGGGAAGCGCCGATGCATGCTTGCCCGCGATCCAGATATCGCCATTCGTTGGCGGTTCCTCACGCATCATCAGCCGGATAAGCGTCGATTTCCCCGAGCCGGACGCACCGACAAGGAAGACGAATTCACCCTTGGCAACTTCGAGATTGATGTCCTTGACCGCGACAGTGCCGCCGGGATACACCTTTGTTACGTTTTCGAGCTTGATCATGAAGAAACTCAATAATGGCTGTTTCGTGGCCCATGAAGTGGCAGCCGAGAACGAGGATACCGACCGTTCTCAATAAAATGAGGCTTTCAGAACAGCAGTCAGCCGCCCGTCATCAGGCCTCGTACAGCTCGGCGCGACGCCATTGAAGGTATGAGTCGATAAGCCCATCCACGTCGCCGTCGAGGACGCCCTGAATATTGCCCACCTCGAATTCGGACCTGAGATCCTTGACCATCTGGTAGGGCTGCATCACATAGCTCCTGATCTGGCGCCCCCATCCGGCCTCGTGCTGCTCGCCACGGATCGACGCCACCTCGGCCGCCTGGTCCCGGCGAGCCTTCTCTGCGAGTCGCGCACTCAATAACTGCATGGCGCGCGCCTTGTTCTGCATCTGGGAGCGTTCTGCTTGGCACGACACAACGATTCCCGTGGGTTCGTGAGTGATGCGCACAGCTGAGTCAGTCTTGTTGATGTGTTGGCCGCCTGCACCAGAGGCCCTATATGTGTCGATACGAAGATCCTCTGGGTCTATCTCGATCTCTGTGACCTCCACCTGCGGTATGACGTCAACACCAGCGAATGCGGTGTGTCGGCGGGCAGCAGAATCAAATGGGCTTATTCGCACGAGTCTGTGCGTTCCGCGCTCGGACTCGAACGTCCCGTATGCGTGGTCGCCTGTGATCGTGAGGGTCACAGATTTGATTCCAGCCTCCTCACCCTCCTGGTAGTCATCAACCTCGAAGGACATCTCGGAGCGTTCGAGATACCGGGTATACATACGAAGGAGCATCTCAGCCCAATCCTGGGCATCGACCCCGCCTGCCCCGGCATGAATCGACACGATGGCAGGGTTGTCATCATATTCGCCGAAGAACAGCGACTCCCGCTCAAGAACCGACAGTTCGCCCAGCAGTCGATCGAGCTCGGACTGCACCTCCGTGAGCGATTCCTTATCTGCTTCCTCGAGAGCCATTTCCAGCAATAGATCTACATCCTCGATCGATTCATCGAGGTCCACCACAAGCTTGATCGTGCCCTCATGGCGGGCAAGGCGTGAGGTGACCGCGCGGGCGTTGTCCTGATCGTTCCAGAGATCAGGAGCCGATGCCTGCTCGCGCAGCACGACGAGTTCGGCCTCCTTGCCCTCGACATCGAGGAAGCTACGCGCATCCCCCAAGCGGGAACGGAGATCGGCAACAGCGTCGCGAAGTTCAGCGGGTTCCATGGCCAGCGAGGCTAGCGAGCCACCGTCCGAATCAGGAGAAACTGATCAACCTTGTACAAGCGAAGGCTCCACTGGTACCTGGGCGGAATCTCGGGCATGGCAATATCACTTGCAACGATCTCTGGTCCGTCCACCTGATAGGTGCTCCCTTCGTTCACGATGACCGCGGATCCCTCTGCGAGGACGTTCTTCACCCAGTCTGCGTCCGAGCCGTAGGGAAGTGGGACCACGAATCCGTTGTCAGTTGCGAAGGGACCGATCGGAGTCTCGTAGAGAGTGCCAGTCTTTCGGCCGATATGCCTGATTACCGATGCATACGCCCCAGGCTGGCCTGCCGTAACCATCGTTCGAGGGTTCCCGACTGAACGGTTGAACCTCCGGACGCCGTCGACAACCGGCGAATATTTCGATCTCATCGCCATCGTGAACACAACCCACAAAGCGATAAGCGCTATCACGAGAGCGCCTAAGACCGCTACAACTGGTTTTCTTACCATTTTCGCCTCTCCATACCGAGATCAACTCG
>JAMBLH010000018.1 GCA_023336875.1 Actinomycetes bacterium | reverse complement strand
CCGATTCGTGTCACTGTGACGAGATACGTTCGGTCCATGTACTCATCAGTCACCTCATGTGCCCTAGTCGGAGTTGAACCGCGGGCAGTTCAGATCGAGACCGTCGTGTCAGCGGGGTCGGGCGGATTCAAGATCGTAGGTTTGCCTGACGCTGCGATTCGCGAATCCAGGGAACGTGTGCGCTCAGCGATAGGAGAATCCGGTTATCACTTTCCCGGAGGCAATGTTGTCGTCAATCTGTCCCCTGCGGACATGCCGAAAGTCGGGGCGACGTACGATCTGCCGATCGCGCTGTCAGTCCTCTCGGCAGCCAGCGACAACAAGATCAACTTCGACAGGTTCGTTCCTGTCGGCGAGTTGAGCCTGCACGGACGCGTTCGTCCGGTAAGGGCTGCTCTCGGTGCAACAGTTGTTGCCGAACGCGAGCAGAAGACATGTCTCTTGTCGTCTGAATCCTCTGTGGCGGCGTCGAGCGGTGTGGCAGTTGCAGGTGTGACGACTCTGCGACATGCGGTTGCCGTCGCCCAGGATCGGAGACTCCCCGACGCTGTTGGGGAGCCGCTTGACAGTGTCGACGATGCGCTCGACCTCTCAGATGTACGTGATCAACCCACAGCTCGTAGGGCTCTCGAGATCGCTGCAGCCGGGCGACACCACCTACTCCTCATCGGGCCACCCGGTGCGGGAAAGACGATGCTTGCCCGAAGACTCCCATCGATTCTGCCACCCCTCGGTGCGTCTGAGCAGCGCGAAGTGGCCCTTGTGTGGGCGGCGGCAGGAGCGGATAGAACCCCATCTGCGTTGCCACCGTTCCGTACACCGCACCACTCGAGTTCGATGGCGGCGCTCGTCGGAGGAGGTTCGGGACTACCCACACCGGGCGAAGTGTCCCGCGCCCATGGAGGCGTGCTTTTTCTCGACGAACTTGGCGAGTTCCCAACATCCGTGCTCGACGCACTGCGGCAACCGATCGAGGATGGGTTCGTGTCGATCGCGCGGCAGTCCGCGTCGTTTCGTTTTCCCACCGACGTACAGCTGATCGCGGCCTCGAACCCATGTCCGTGCGGGTTCCTTGGTGATCGGACCAGGGGCTGTGTATGCATCGATTCGCGCAGGGACAGGTACACCGCGAGGCTCTCCGGCCCACTCCTCGACCGATTCGACCTACGCGTGGACGTCGGGAGACTCAGGTTGGCTGCGCTCACGGGTCCCGTGGGCGAGTCCTCGAGCACGGTGAGGTCGCGTGTTATAAATGCGAGACAGAGACAGGCCGACAGGGGAACATTGAACAGTCGTCTGTCCGGGTCGGACCTCGACGGTCTGGATATGACTCGGGGTGCGGTGTCAACGCTGGCGAGTTCCGTGGACGAGGTTGGCCTCTCAGCTCGCGGGTGGGACCGCATCCGGCGCGTGGCCAGGACAATCGCCGACCTGGAAGAGTCGACCGTCGTTGCATCACAGCACGTCGAGGAAGCTGTCCTTCTGAGAGGGTCGAAGGGATGAGCGAAGCACGGATCCAACTGGCTTTTGGCGGCCTCTCGCCCACTCGTGTCGATCGACTCGTGGAACGGTATGTCACCTACGAGAGGATCGTGACAGCGATAACAAGGCGTCGCGTTCGAGTCACCGACCGGATGCGCGAGATGATAGGCGTTGATGCTCAAATGAGAGTGAGGCAGCTCGACGACCTCGGTGTCGACCTCGTGTTCGCAGACATGCCTGGATTCTCCCAACGACTCCTGTCATACGAAGGCCACCCGAGGTGGTTGTTCAACCGGGGTGTCGGATCCTTGCAGCCGTCACTCGGCATTGTTGGCACTCGGTCGTGTACGGCATATGGACTCGAGCTGGCCGAGATGTATGGGAGGGTTACTGCCCAAGCTGGTTGGAGTGTTGTGAGCGGGCTTGCACGCGGTATCGACGGCGCTGCACACCGCGGTGCCGTCAGCGGTGGTGGACACTGCCATGTCGTGCTGGGATCTGGCGTCGATGTGATCTATCCAGCATCCCACCGAGGCCTCTACCACATGATCCTCGATGCCGGCGGCATGATCAGCTCTGAGTTCCCTCCCGGTACGCCGCCGGAAGCCTGGAGATTTCCGACCCGTAACAGGATCATTGCTGGGTGTTCGGATGTGCTTCTCGTTGTTGAAGCGGGTGTGAAAGGTGGGGCTCTGATAACTGCCCGGATCGCCCTGGACTACGGGGTACCGGTGTACGCGGTTCCTGGTGATGTTGATCGTGCAACGTCGGTTGGGACCAATCTCCTCATCCGTGATGGAGCGTTCCCCGTCCTTGGGCCAGAGGATCTTGCCGAGGTGCTCGACCTTCTTGCTCCGATCTACTGCCCTCCCGACGCGGAGGTCGTTGACGCGTGACTGTGTTGCGACCACCATGGACAGGTGCCGTCCGTCGAACTCACTGTCGAAGCTGACAAATATCTGGAGCGCCTGCGCGTCGAGCGAGGGCTTTCAGAGAACACCATTGACGCTTATTCGCGTGACCTTGGAGCGTTTGTCACGTTCGCCGATCGCGGTGGCATCTCAGATGCTGAAGGTGTTGACCGGAGGTTGATCAGGCGCTTCGTCGCCAACCTGACCACGAGGGGCTATGCCCCAGCGTCGGTGGCACGCAAGTCGTCAGTGGTGAGAGCCTTCTTCGCCGACCTTGCGCGTCGCGACCTCGTCGAGAGTAATCCTGCAGTTGGCGCGCCCCAGCCGAAACGGCCGAAGCTGCTTCCCCGCGCGATTCCTGCTGGAGCTCTCTCCGAGGTACTTGACGGTCTGGTCGACTCCGATCCTGTCGGGCTTCGCGATCGTGCCGTTCTCGAGATGTTGTACGGAACAGGGATGCGTGTCTCGGAACTGGCATCGCTGACCCTGGGCTCAGTGGGGGAGAGCGACTTTGTTCGTGTGACAGGCAAGGGTGACAAGGAGCGGACGATCCCGATTGGAGGAGCCGCGAGGAGATCCGTTGAACGATATGTCGAGCTTTCTCGTCCCCTGCTGGAGACGGGTGCGTCAGGGGAAGCCTTGTGGTTGGGCGCCAGAGGTGCGCCGCTCGGTCAACGGAGCATCCGGAGGATCGTCGGAGCGAGAGTCGGAACGAACCCTCATGCGCTCCGCCACTCCTATGCCACTCATCTCCTGGAAAATGGTGCGGATCTTCGATCTGTTCAAGAATTACTTGGTCATACAGAACTCGCAACCACGCAGATATACACTGCCGTCACGCGAAAGCATATGACAGAGACCTACGAGAGAAGCCACCCACGTGCGTGAACGAGGAGATCAGGAGCTCCAGGACCTGTGGTCCGAGTACAAATCGACAGGCAATGAACGCGCCCGCGAGGGTCTCATCCTTCACTACTCGCCCCTTGTGAAGTTCGTCGCAGGTCGAGTGGGATCCGGGCTTCCGCGGAATGTTGATCAGAATGATCTGGTGTCGTTTGGAACGTTTGGTCTCATAGACGCCGTTGATAAGTTCGAGCCAGAACGGGGATTCAAGTTCGAGACCTACGCGGTGAACCGGATCAAGGGCGCAATCCTCGACGAACTGCGACATCTCGACTGGGTGCCGCGATCTGTAAGATCGAGAGCTCGTGAGATTCAGCGCACAATGGCTGAACTGAATCACAGGCTACAGAGAACACCAACAGAGGAAGAAGTTGCTACGGCGATGGATCTTCCCCTGGGAACTCTTCGCGATCAGCTCGGTGAGATTGCGAACCTTGGATTCGTTGCGCTGGATGAGCTTCTCAATCCCTCCGAGAGAGACTCCGGGGCCATGTCCGAGATGATTGCTGACCCCGCAGCGATAGACCCCTCTGGGAGTTTCGAGAAGGAGGAGACGCGGTACATGCTCGCGGACTCGATCAATCGACTTCCTGATCGAGAGCGACTCGTTCTCACGCTTTACTACTACGAAGGGCTGACCCTTGCCGAGATCGGCGGTGTGCTCAACGTCACCGAGTCGCGGGTGTGTCAGATCCACACGAAGGCTGTCATGAGCCTCAGGAACCGCTTCATCGAGCCCGCAGCGCGCTAGGGGTTCTTGGCGTGTAGATGAGTCCACGGGATACACTCGGCGCATCAATCACGTTTGTCGCAATCCCCGCGTGGTGCGTCCATCAGAGTGGACGTTCGGGGGCTTGAAGGATGAACGGAAGAAGAACCCGAACAAGGAGAAACTATCGTGGCAGCAGTAGCCATGCGCCAGCTCTTGGAGTCTGGCGTGCATTTCGGTCATCAGACCGCCCGATGGAACCCGAAGATGCGCCCCTACATTTTCACGGAGCGCAACGGGATCCATATCATCGACCTTCGCCAGACACTCGAGACGGTGAACGAGTCCTACAAGGTCGTTTCCGACATCGCAGCCGCTGGTGGGACGGTTCTGTTCGTTGGCACCAAGAAGCAGACACAGGCGGCGATTGAAGAAGCAGCCATTCGTTCTGACATGCCGTACGTCAACAACCGATGGCTCGGTGGCATGCTCACGAACTTCCAAACGATCCACAAGCGGATTCTCTACATGCGCGAACTTGAGCAGATGGAGACGAGCGGCGAGATGGAATCCCTCCCCAAGAAGGAGCGAATCCGTCTGAGGCGCGAGCTCGTGAAGCTTCAGAACGTACTCGGCGGCGTTCGCGAAATGCGCAGCCAACCGGATGCAGTCTTTATCGTGGACATCAACGCCGAGCACATCGCTGTAGCCGAGGCGAGCCGGTTGGGTATTCCAATCATCGCTCTCGTCGATACGAACTGCGATCCGGATCTGATCGACTATGTGATTCCGGGGAACGACGACGCCATCCGTGCCGCTCAGCTCGTTGCTGGTGCAATCGCTGACGGTTGTATCGCCGGCGCTGAGATCGCCAGGGCAAAACAGAAGGACAAGAAGGCATCGTCCGACGACAAGAACGCCGAGGAGTAGGCCGTGGCTGATTTCACAGCGAAGGACGTCCAGGCGCTGCGCAAGGAAACTGGCGCAGGGATGATGGATGCCAAGAACGCACTCACCGAGACCGGTGGCGATGTGGACAAGGCCAAGGATCTGCTTCGGGAGCGGGGAATCGCAAGGGCAGAGAAGCGCTCAGCGAGGGATCAGGGCGAAGGTGCTGTGGGTGTCTACATGCACGTCCAGGCAGGCCGTCCCGTCATTGGAATTCTCATAGGACTCGCATCAGAGACCGATTTTGTCGCAAAGAGTGATGAATTCATCCAGACGGCCAACGACATCGCCATGCATGCAGCTGCCGCGAGGCCTCTCTGGCTCTCGCGCGACGACGTCCCTGGCGATGCAGTCGCCAAGGAGAAGGAGCTGATCGCCGCCGAAGCCCGCAACGAGGGCAAACCCGATCCGATCATCGAAAAGATCGTCGACGGCCGGATCAATTCCTTCTACAGCAACAACGTGCTGCTCGATCAGGAATTCGTCCGTTCAGACAGGTTCGAAGGTACGGTTGGCGAACTGGTCCAGGCTCTTGGGGTGAAGATGGGTGAGAACATCTCCATCGTCTCGATGGCAAGAGTTGAGATCGGGGAGGGCTGAAGGATGGCAAAACGTAGAGTCGTTCTCAAACTCTCAGGTGAGGCGTTCGCTGATGCGGAGCTTGGATACGGGATAGACCCGATCACCGTCGATCGTACAGCAGCAGAGATCGCAGCAGTACAGGCCGAGGGCTACGAGATCGCGATCGTCGTTGGCGGCGGAAACATCTTCCGCGGTCTCAGCGCAGCCGCCAAGGACATGGACCGAGCCAATGCTGACTACATGGGAATGCTTGCAACGGTGATCAATGCCCTTGCCCTACGCGACGCACTGGAGCGCGCAGGAGCAGAGTGCCGTGTCCAGACAGCCATCGTCATCCAGGAAGTGGCAGAGCCCTACATCAGGTTGCGTGCAATACGCCACCTCGAGAAGGGCCGGATCGTCATCTTCGCCGCTGGCACGGGAAACCCGTTCTTTACGACAGATACCACGGCTGCACTTCGCGCGGCAGAAATCGGCGCGGATGCGGTTCTGAAGGCAACCAAGGTGGACGGGATCTACACAGCTGATCCATCACTCCATCCCGAAGCTGAACTACTCGAAGAACTCGACTACATGCATGCGATCTCTGAGCAACTCGGGGTCATGGACACAACAGCAGTTACGATGTGCATGGAGAACGATCTTCCGATTCGCGTGTTCAACATGACCACGCCGGGCAACGTGGCAATGGCGGTCCGCGGAGAATCGATTGGCACACTGGTGGATGCCGGGAGGTAAACCGTGATCAACGAACTTCTTTCAGAAGCCAACACAAAGATGGACCAGGCGGTGGAGCACACCGCTCTCGAATTCGGTGGGATACGAACGGGCAGGGCGAATGCGGGGATCCTCAGCCGTGTGACAGTTGAGTACTACGGAACCGAGACGCCGCTCCAGCAGCTCGCCAACTTCTCCGTCCCAGAGGCACGGATGCTCATCGTCCAGCCCTTCGACAAATCATCGATTCAGGCCATTGAGCGAGCGATCCAAGAAGCTGATCTCGGTCTCAACCCGTCGAACGACGGAAACATCATCAGGCTGGCCTTTCCCTCACTGACCGAGGACCGTCGCAAGGAACTTGTGAAGGTCGTGCACGGGATCGCGGAGGACGGGAAAATCGCTGTGCGCAACGTGCGGCGCCACTGCAAGGATCGCATCGAGGCTGAAGACGTGTCTGAGGATGACATTCACCGAGCGGAGAAGGAACTTCAGGTCCTAACGGACAGGCACACAGGAAAGATCGATGAGGCAGTTGTTCGCAAGGAAGAAGAACTACTCGAGGTCTGATCCGAGCAAAGATGCGGTCCGCGACCACCTCCGAACTCCGTCAGCCACGCGCCCACCCGCTGATTACATTCGTGACGACACGAAAACAGGTACCGTTGACTCAATATGACCGATGACCGCAACAACGACCAGTCAGCTGGAGGTTTCGACGACTGGCTCGACGACGAGCCAGGGCCCCCTACCGATCCTCACGAGATGCTTGCCTCAGAGACAAATGATGAGGCTGGGGGAGCCGAGGAAGCCGCAGCCGAGGAAGCCGCAGACGAGGAAGCCGCAGACGAGGAAGCCGCAGCCGAAGAAGTCGAAGACGAGACCGCCGAAATCGAGGTCGTAGCGGTGTCCGACGATGAGGAAGCCGCACCGGCCGAGGACGAGTCGGATGGGTCGGATGGGTCGGCCGATACTGCTCCGGAGGACGTTGGGGATGACGACGCCGACGATGATGTCGACGACACCGGAGAACTTGAGGTAGTCCGGCCACCCGATCAGGGTTCCGGTGGTGGCGATGCGTTGGCGTCCGATAGCGAGGACACGCACGAGTTCGGCTCGGTTGCGGCAGTTGGGTTCGGCGCCTTGTGGGACACGGATGACGATGATGGGGACCCGTCGACTTCTGAGGGATCGTCGCCAGACCTCTTCGACATGACGCGGGAGGATTACCTCCACACGGCTACGAAGGAGCACGAAGGACTCGCTGAGTTGATCGCTGCCGCCGACGACGAGGATACGGAACAGGTTGCCCTCGCGGCACCGATTCCCGGCCTCGATGCGACCGTGGTCGGATTCGAGGATGTCGTTAAGGCCGAAGGACTCGGTCGCACCCGAGCCAGGGCATCTGGTGACCTCATTGCAAGAATTATCACAGCAGTCGTCCTGGTCGCTGCGCTGGCCGCATCGCTTCTTTGGCAACCTGCGCTCGTGGCTCTGGCACTTGCTGTCTTCGTTCTTGGCGCAGGAGAGTTCTACACGGCTCTCTCTCGATCGGGTCACAAGCCGATCGCCTTGTTCGGATTCGTTGGAATTGTTGGCGCGTCCCTTGGGGCCTACTTCGGCAGCGCATTGTGGATACCGCTGGCGTTCGTCCTCGTTGTGACCGCTCTGCTGCTCTTCTATGCAGTCGTTCCGGGTAGGTCCGAACCGATGTCCAACCTCGCCCTCACCACAATTGTGATGGTCTGGGTGGGACTCGGATCGTTCACGATGCTGATCGCCAAGGCAGATTCCTATCGCACGCTCGTGATGGCCGTCGTCGTAACAGTCGCCGCCATGGACATCGCGCAGTACTTCTTTGGCCGCGCTCTTGGGAGGCACAAGCTCTCGCCCTGGGTGTCGCCCAAGAAGACGGTGGAGGGCCTCGTCGCAGGCATCATCGTTGCCGTGACGATCGGTGCCCTCCTGCACTTCTTCCCGCCATTCGAGATGACGTCGGGCCTCGCACTTGGAGTTGCTGTTGCCATCTTTGCACCAATGGGCGATCTGGCGATGTCAGCAGCCAAGAGATCTCTCGGCCTCAAGGACATGGGCTCCGTTCTTCCCGGCCATGGCGGGTTCCTCGATCGAATCGATGGCCTGTTGTTCGTGATCCCCGTCGCATGGGCGATCTTCGTGTGGGCCGGCATACTCTGAATCCTCTCGTCATTCTCGGCGCCACAGGCTCCATCGGGAGCCAGACAATTGAGGTCGCCTCACGGATCGGCGCACCCGTGGTTGCCGTCGCGGCGAACCGTGCTTCGGATGAACTCCATGCGATCGCGCTTGCTCACCCTGATGCGATGATCTGTGTTGCTGAACCTGGTGAGGGCCGAGATCGTTTCGAGTCCGACTTTGGAGACCGCGTTCACTTCGGGCCTGGCGCGGTTACTCAGGCCGCAGCGATACCGAACACCACGGTGGTCAACGGTGTGGTCGGCGCTGCGGGACTCCGATCGACCCTTTCGGCGCTGTACGCAGGCAATCGCCTTGCGTTGGCCAACAAGGAGAGTCTTGTTGCTGGCGGCTCTCTTGTGCGTGAAGCACTCGATGCTGGGGGCGGCGAGCTTGTGCCAGTCGATTCCGAGCATTCAGCGATCTGGCAGTGCCTGGTGGGGGAGGAGCATTCGAGCATCGAGCGGCTGATCCTCACCGCATCCGGAGGGCCGTTCCTTGGCATGGATCGTGACGGGCTGAGATCGGCGTCGGTATCCCAGGCACTGGATCATCCAACGTGGGCGATGGGTCCAAGGATCACCACAGATTCAGCGACGCTCATGAACAAAGCATTCGAGGTCATCGAAGCGCACTATCTCTTCGACATTGCGTACGACGATATCGATGTGGTCATACATCCCCAGAGCATCGTCCACTCGTTCGTCGAGTTCATCGACGGCGTTGTGAAGGCTGAGTTCGGGTTCCCCGACATGCGTAAACCCATTCAGTATGCAATCACGGAACCAGACCGAGTAGCCGCGAACCATGGTGGCTTCGATATCGCCGGCACCACGATGTCGTTCGAGGATCCGGATACCGAGACCTTCCCTTGTCTGGGCCTTGGGTATGAGGCAGGACGCATAGGCGGGACGGCGACTGCGGTGCTCAATGCTGCTGACGAAGTAGCCGTCGATGCGTTTCTTGGTGAGCGAATCCGGTTTTTGGATATCCCCGAGATCGTGGCGACCGTTCTTGAACGACACGATGCGTCACTGCCGAGGGATATCGAGGACGTTGCAGCGGCTGATGCAGAGGCCAGAGCGTACGCCGTCGAGGAATGCGCCCTTCGTAGCTGAGCGAAGATTCTCGTTTGCTTGGGTTGGGGTGAACGGTATCCTCCGTCCTTGGTTCGAGGAGGCACCATGACAACGGAAACGACCACGGAATACGCCGCGCGCCTGGAGAACGGTGTGAAGACATATGGCGGGGGCGACGCTGTTGTTCACGCACTCAACGGTGCCACAGCTGAATTCGTCCGGGCTCGGTTCACCGCCATCATGGGACCTTCCGGCTCGGGGAAGTCGACGCTTCTCCACTGCATTGCAGGCCTGGACAGCCTCACATCAGGCAGCGCCTACATCGGCGATATCGAATTGTCCTCGCTGAAGGACCGCGACCTCACCCTTCTGCGGCGAGAGCGCATCGGCTTTGTATTCCAGGCGTACAACCTCGTTCCCTCACTCACGGCCCAGGAGAACATTCTGTTGCCCCTCACCATCGGTGGCGAGAAACCGGACGAGGACTGGTACAACCAAATCCTCGACATCGTCGATTTACGCGACCGCCTCGACCATCTTCCCTCCGAGCTATCCGGTGGACAGCAGCAACGCGTCGCGGCGGCTCGGGCTCTTGTTTCGAAGCCGGAGATCATCTTTGCCGATGAGCCGAGCGGAAATCTCGACTCGAAGGCTGGAGCGGAGCTGCTCGGGTTCATGCGGAGGGTCGTCACCGAGTTTGGTCAGACGATCGTGATGGTCACACACGATCCCAACACGGCCGCATACGCCGACCGGATCATCTTCCTCGAGGATGGCGTGACGGTCGACGAGATGATGGATCCAACCGCCGATTCCGTACTCGACAAACTGAAGAGTCTCGGCGGCTGAATCATGATCAAGACAGCGATGAAATCGCTTCGGGCGCACAAGGTACGTTTCTTTCTCACTGCAGTTGCAATCGTGCTCGGTGT
>JAMBLH010000017.1 GCA_023336875.1 Actinomycetes bacterium | reverse complement strand
TACACCGCGATCTGAGCGAACGGCGAAGCTCGCTGGCATCACCCCGTCACGACCCATCTCCGCCATCATGTGGGATGCACCGAACAGGGTCGAGTTGATCGCTGATGACGTTGCAAGCATCGCTGCAAGGCCAACAAGTACTGTTCCGAAGCTTCCCAGGACGGGCGCAGCCGCCGCTGCAAGCGCGTACTCTTTTGCCGCGACAAGTTGATCCACCGACAGAGCACTGACCGCTACGAAGGCGAGCGAAACATAGATCGCGGTGACGATGGCAATCGATGAATACATGGCACGCGGCACGTTGCGCTCCGGATCATCTGTCTCCTCGACTGCGTTGGTGATGAGCTGAAACCCCTCATATGCGACAAAGATCAGGGCGCCCGCGACAAAGACGCTCCCGAACCCCTTGTCCGGTGTGGGGGCCGCAAGCGTGTTGCGACTCGCGACGAGGCCCGCGATACCGAAAAAGGCAAGAAGCGCGATCTTCGTATAGACCACTATGTCCTCTGACGTACCGGTGAGTCGCGCTCCTCCTAGATTCACTGCCATGAGAAGTACGAGGATGAAACTCGAGAGAACCATCCTGGCGGCTGAATTTCCCCCGAAGCCGATGAGATCTCCAGCGTACGCTCCGAAGGTGAACGCGTAGAGCGACAGCGTTCCCATGTACCCAAGGATCACCGTCCATCCTGTGACTGCTCCGAATGTTGGATGCTCTGGGAACGCACGCGACACGTACGTATACGAAGCGCCATCGTTGGGAAAGGTCGCTGCGAGTCGGGCGTATGAGTATGCAGCAAACATGGCAACGGCTCCCCCGATCCCGAGCGCATACACGACGCCTTTTCCTGCAATCTGGGTTCCAAGGCCGAGGATCGAGAAGATCCCTCCACCAATCATTCCTCCCACACCGATGGCGATCAGTTCGCGTAGACCGAGCTCTCCCGGTCGTGTGCTGTGATGAAGGGTTCTGGGCATGGCTACAGCCGGATCAAGGCGCTGGCAACCCTATGGCTACCTGGTACGAGCCGACCGTCCATCCCGTCATATCTCAACATGAATGCCGATCTCGATGGATCGATCCGGCGGAAGGTGGAAATATCGCGAAGGAAGGGATGCGTTCCGTGCCATGAGAGCGAAGAGCTTCTCCCTCCATATCATCATCCCTGGCCGCTTGGTCGCAAGCACCGTCTCTCTCCCAAGGACCCAAAATGTATCACTTGGATCGAAGCGCAAGTCGCCTCCGATGATACCCCGAAGGGCCTTCGGCACGTCTGGTTCCTCCATGAACCCGAATCGAAGGACAACTTGAAAGAACCCGCGGCCAAGCGGCCAGACCGTGGCCCTTCCAGACACCGGAACGCGTGGCTCTGTAACGGTCAAGACCGAAAGGACCACCACCCGCTCGTGCAGCATCTCGTTATGGCGCAGGTTGGCGAGGAGCGCTGGCGGCGTCACGCCGGGTCGCGAAAACATGTAGACAGCTGTGCCCGGCACCCTGATGACTTCACCTTTGCTCACAGACGCGATGAATCGTTCCAACGTCAGGCTGTCTTCGTGAAGGCGTCTTGCGAGCAGTTGCCTGCCCTTCTTCCACGTCGTCATCGCCGTAAAGATCAAGGCTGCGATGAGAATGGGGAACCAACCACCATCCGGGATCTTGAAGAGGTTCGATGCGAAGTATGCAAGGTCGACCACCAGGAGCGCACCGGCCAGGGCCACTGCTGCTGGGAGGGACCAGCTCCATCGTTCGCGCATTACCACCAGAATGAGCACCGTCGTAATAACCATCGTCGTCGACACGGCGATGCCATACGCTGCCGCTAGCGCGCTCGAGGATCCGAACCCGATCACGAGGCCGATTGCTGCGACCATCAGGACCCAGTTGACGGCGGGGATGTACACCTGGCCGGATTCGCTCGCCGAGGTGTGGAAGATCCGAATACGCGGCAAGTATCCGAGCTGCACAGCCTGCGTCGTCAACGAAAACGCCCCCGATATCAACGCTTGTGACGCGATGACTGTGGCGATAGTGGCGATTATCACCAGAGGCCACACCGCCCACGATGGTGCCATCAGGTAGAAGGGGTTGATGACGGCATCCGGCTCTCCGATGAGAAAGGCGCCCTGGCCGAAGTAGGTGAGAACCAATGCAGGAAACACGAGCCCGTACCAGGTGAATTGGATGGGTCTCCGACCGAAGTGACCCATGTCAGCATAAAGGGCCTCGCTTCCAGTCACGACAAGGAACACCGAACCGAGCGCGAGGAATCCCTTGAATCCGTTGTCAGCAAAAAACCGTGCACCGTGGATTGGGTTCAGCGCTGCGAACACTCCGGGATGGCTGAGTATTGGGCCGATGCCCAACAAGGCGAGCGTGAGAAACCACACGATCATGATCGGCCCGAATATCTGTCCGACCATTCCCGTTCCGCGGCGTTGGATGAGAAAGAGACCGATCAGGATGAATATGGATATCGGGATCACGAAATGTTCGAGAGCCGGCGTTGCAACGTGGATGCCCTCAACTGCCGAAAGAACAGAGATCGCGGGCGTGATCATGCCATCGCCGTACAGCAACGCGGTTCCGAACAAGCCAACCATGATGAGAACCCATCTGCGTCCGGTTTGGGTCTGCTGACGCGGCGCGACCAGCGCGACGAGAGCAAGGATGCCTCCTTCCCCTTCGTTGTCCGCACGCATCACCACAAGCAGATACTTGAGGGAGATCACGATTACAAGCGACCAAAATATGAGTGAGAGGACGCCCAGGACAGTCTCTTCAACGACCGCTATGTCCTGAGCCACAAAGGACTCTCTGATCGCATACAGCGGACTGGTGCCGATGTCGCCGTAGACAATTCCGAGCGCTCCGATTGACAACGCCGCGACGCGGCCGGATCGCTTGAGTGATGGAGCGGATTCTGACACGTTCCCTACGATGTCCGAAGAATATTTGAATACTAACCAACAGACCTCTACAGAAAAGCAGGCGAGGAAGCCGGGCTCCGCCCTGGACCCGCGGGTTGGTCTGCACTCCCTCGGCTACGGGGCCGAAACCGCGAACAGCACAGCGTCACAGCAAGGCACCCGGGGCTATCTCGCGGAGGGCGATCTCCATGAAAGGCGCCGATCTGTCATTCGAGCAACTCCCAAACACCTATGGGCTCATCGCCACACGCGTCGCACCGATGGTCAACAGCGGAGATCCTTCGACCGGCTCACCCGATCCGTTTTCATGAACCCGCCCAACTCCTTGGGAAGGTCCAGGACCACGCCTCGGAACTCATTTAGCACAAGTTCTTCTGTCGCCGTGATGGATTGAGTTCTCGCGCTCAGTCCGCCCCGTCACGCGCGACGAGGAAGAGATCTTCGAGAATGCTGTTGTCGACAGGTTCCGTGTTCGAACGGAAGCTGATGACATACAGCAGATCTCCCTCGATGGCACCGAGCACCTGGACGTAGGCAACGCGGCCTGATCCATCATCGTGCTGATACGTGAAGAGAAAGGCACCAAGTGCACTATCCGCCGCGATCGTTTCGCTCTCTGGGTTCCTCCATGCGTTCCCGAGATTGCCGGTAAGTCCGTCTGTGATGCATTCTCTCCGAGTCTCGAGAAGTCGCTCGAAGATTGGGACCGCAGCCTCGGCTACCACAGGGTCAGCGAATCTCATCACTTCAACAACTCCCACGGAATCACCGAGGGTCATCCTCACCATCGCCTGGTCGCTGGTCAGTGCGTCGAGCTCGTTGAGGCGAACCGTGTCACTGTCTATTTGACAGTCGGGACCGCCGGTAGCGAAAACCAACTGCGGAACCCATGACTCGATTGCGGCTTCGTATCCCTCTTCTGCCGCGACATCCAACACTGACACCATGGCTCCGTCGAGACCCTGACTCTCGAGTATCGTCGTTGGAACCAGGGTGGTTGTTGTTGGATCGGTTGCGACATCGCTCTCCTGTTGGGTGAACAGGAGGAGAGCTCCTGCGAGTATCACCACAACAAACGCCGCAGCGGCTACCAGGAGTCCCTTTCGAACCTTCGTCTGCCGTCTCGTCGAATCATCCTTCTTCGTGGTCTGGGTCTGCATGAGACCGCTCCTCTCGTTGATCGTCGAGAGAAGGGCTTCAGCGGAGAATCCGCTGTCACCATCGTTCGGGACAGGGTTCACTGCGTGGATCCGCTCGATCAGCATCTCGTCACTCAGCACCATGCACCTCCTCTCGCTCGTTACGTGGGGAACGACGCTTTGAGCTGGCCTCGAGAGACCTGCGCAATCTTTGGAGTGCTCGGCTACATCGCTTGTCGACGCCTGCCTCGCTGATATTCAATAGGGTGGCAACATCGGATCGTGACAGTTCATCCCAGATACGTAGCTTGAGGATCTCACGATCCTTCGGTTTCAACTGTTCGATGGATTCAAGGAGTTGCTCGTCCTCTGCTCTTCTTACGACCTGTGTCTCAGGTCCTTCCTCGTGTGACACGCCATAGCTCATGATCTTCGAATCGAGACGCATGCGCCTGAGTTCGGAGCGCTGAACACTCGAAACGACATTGCGGGCAACACCGTAGAGCCATAGCTTGGATGCGTCACCCTCAGGAACCTGATCGATGCGGCGCCAGGCGACCAGCATCACCTCAGCAACAGCATCTGCTGCTGCGGCTGGCCTCAGACGGCGCTGGCAATACCGTTCGATGCTCTGAGCGTGCGCATCGAACAAGGTTCGAAACCTCTGATCGTTGCCCGGTAACTGTGCCATGCCGTCCACTCGCTGGGTAGTGCAGTTAGACCGTACATGTCCAGACTGGCTCGATATTGGACAGAAAAGAATCTTGTCCAATATCGAGGTGATCCGGCCATGTGGTCACGACCCGAAAGGGTCAACGGCAAAGGGAACGCCGCTTTGCCAGTGAGAGGGGCCTTCCAGCCCCTCTCATTGGCGCGTGCTACATCCTGTGCACCACGTAAAATGCGTCATTGACAACGGGAGCCAGCCATGCCATTGAACGTTCTCGGATCTGAACTCGAACCCTGCGGAAACGATCCTGTCACGGGCTTCTTCCGCGATGGCTCCTGCAACACCGATGAGCGTGACCATGGCAGCCATACGATCTGCGCGGTCATGACTCGTGAGTTCCTCGACCACCAATCGAGCATTGGAAACGACCTGACGACAGCTATGCCTCAGTACCGCTTTCCCGGGCTCGTCCCCGGCGACCGCTGGTGTGTGACAGCACGGAACTGGGCGCGAGCGAACAACGATGGAGTTGCTGCGCCCGTCGTCCTTGCATCGACACATGTCAGTGTTCTCGAAATCGTTCCGCTGGACACTCTGGAGCCTCATGCAATCGACGTTCCACCGGATCCAGGAGCACTCCACGACTGATATGGAGCAGTAGTGTCGGACGATGACCAACCTGCGGACCCGTGGCGAACCCCCGCCGTTTCGAACCCTGACCCTCGCCAGAACCGAATCGATCTCTCCACGGATGACTCGTGTGATCCTGGGTGGAGACGAACTCGACGGATTCTCGATTCCTCAGCCCGCGACGAGTGTGCGGCTGCTACTCCCAAGGGACGGTTACTGGAGCTACCAACGTGGGCAGGGAACGAGTTCATCGCGCAAGATGGCACTCGACCCATTATCCGGACTTTCACACCGCGACGATTTGATGTCGAGGTTCTGGCGCTCCACAGCGGCTATTGGAAAACACCGAAAGCTGACCCGGCACCGGACTGCACGTTGCATCTCACGGCCGCGAGTACAGGATCCCCCGCTTGTCTCTGCCAGCGGTTGCAACGGCACCTGAAACGCGGAGGCAGTAGGCAACCTCCTGTGCGAGGTGTCTTGATCTTCCAAGCCCCGTGGCGAGATCAGCGGTCGTGAACGGATCCGGCAAACCTTCAGGCAAGAGGTCAAGCAACGTAGCCGGAGTTTCGAACTCAACGGTTTCTCGCACAACAACCAGGCGCCGCTCCTCAATCACGAACCCTCCCCGCCTCCAGCCCTTCTTGGCATCCGGCCGACGAATCTCCTCCTCAACGGTCAGGGTGACCTCGAGTGTGAAATTGGGGTGGCTCAGAAGCGAGGGAAACGAAACTAGCTCACCACAGACGTCTGCTGGTATGCCCCGCTTTGGGGACCTTCTCCGTGAAGTCTCGCTGCCGCTCTCATCGAGCTTCACGATCCACTTCTCGGCAGCAACCGGGTATACGAGGCGAATCTGATGGGAGTCAAGTAGCCGGTCCAACTTGCGACGCATCGAGGCGAAACCGCCTGTCTGGATCTCGATCAGCAGCCCATCACGAACCAGGTCGACAACGAACCCCTCCAACGGAACTTCGACCTCGTCGCCATCGCGGCGGTACCACTCCTTGAGCGCAGCATGGAGCGGTTTCTCGTTGAGAAGGCCAATAGTTGTCACTCGGCGAGATTAGTTGCTACCCCTGATCTGCCTCGGCATTGGCCAACAGTGCCTTCCGATGGTCGAGTCTGTTTAGGTCTCTGTGCGATCGCTCGAACCGGGCAGGTCCATGACCACCTCGAGTTCATACAGCGTCTCCATGGAAGCACACGCTGCTCGCATGCTGTCATCGACCTGGGCGTACTGGGCCGGAAGCTCGCACGTCTCCCATGTGTCACGGTCGGGCCACTGCACGTACCCGATGTACATGCCGTCTTCCGTGGCGTGCAGGCGCGATCCAAGACTTCCGCATTGTTGCTCGATCGCCTCGTGGACGGTCCTCCAGCACAGCACAAAGTGCTGACGTTGGTCTGGTTTGACCTCAATTCGCTGAATTACGATGAACATGGTTGAACCTCCACCACACAATCTACTCGCGTCGCGTGTACGCGCCGAAATGCTGACCTAGATGTCGGTCGTGTGCAACAGAGCAGGACCAGCTCCGCCAGCTCCAGCATTGATCGGCTGCAAGGAAACCCATACGTTTGGGTAGTCCTTTCGGGCAACACCTACGGTGAGTTCGACGTGGGAGGGATCCGTGAACGTGCCTGCTGAAACGTCGGTCGAGCCCTTCGAGAACCAGAGCTGATAGACGAATCCGTCCGGTGCTTCTCCGAGGCTCTCGGCTTCGAGGAGTATCTGTGTACCTGTGTCAACGTTCCAGCCAGCAATGACGGCCGAAGCTGATGGCGTGACTTCAGTTCCGGCCATGGCCACCTCCCAGTCAGGTGCAGGCGTTCGTGGTATCAGAGCGAGCGCGCCGACCACAAGGATCAGAATTGCTGCCACCGAGCCGAGTGCGACGGAAAGCCTCCGCCGATTGAAGCGGTTCGTCTGGGTCTTGACCTCAGGCGCATCAGTATTCCTCGGATCATCTGCACCGAGGATCGCTGCCACTACAGCATCTTGGAGTCCTGGCGGTGGCTCGGCCCACATCGAGTCGCTCGCAAGGTCGGCTCTGATCGACTGGATGTCATCCGTCGACCTTCGACACTCGACACAGCCCGACAGGTGCGACGAGATGGCCTCAGATGATTCGCCCGCGAGAAGGGCGGCGCGTACGTCCTGGCAATTCATGCGCTCTCCTCCTGAAGATGGCTCAAGCTCTGTGCGAGCTTACGGTGCGCTCTATGTGATCTCGACTTCACCGTGCCGACTGGCACATCGAGGCGCTCGGCGGTCTCTTGGTGTGTGTATCCAAGGAAATAGGTGTGCTTGAGGATGTCACGTTCATCAGGTGGCAGGCCTTCGACCGCCAGACGAACCTGCCACTCCTCCCATGCACCTTCGATGGACGGCGGCAGGACGGCAATCTCACGGTCGTCAAGTTCGACTACGGCGTACCTGCGTTCCCTGCGGTAGACGTCGATGGCAACACGCCGCGCAATCGTATACAGCCAGGGACCAATGTCCCTTGAGGGATCGACACGGTCAGCAGCCTGCCACGCTCTGACGAACGTCTGCTGGGCGGCTTCGTCTGCATGGCCACGGTCGTTGAGGATCTTCATTGCAATTCCGAAGACTGCCCCACCGTAGTGGCGGTACACCTCGCGGATCGCAGCCTCATCTCGCCTGGTGAAGGCTTCGAGGAGACGGCGGTCATCGAGAGAGGCAGAGGACATCGGACCTTCCTATCCAGCGACCGTGATCGAGGCCGTCATCGACGGATGAATCGAGCAGAAGTAGCTGAAGGTGCCAGTCTCATTGAGTGTCCGCTCGAAGGTGTCTCCCGGATTGAGTAGCTTGGAATCCCACACACCATCGTCAGACGTCGTCGTGTGACCGACTCCAGACTCGTCATTCGTCCAGGTAATGGTGTCACCGACAGATATGGTGATCCCATCGGGGCCGAAGGCGAAGTCCTCTATCGATATCGACTCGTTCGCGCCCACATCAGATGCCTCAGCTGCGGAAGTGCCTGTCGACGAAGAAGAGCATGCAGCGATGAGCAGCATCCCAGCGACAAGGCTGGAGAGAAGCAAGATTCGTTTCGTCATGTGTTTCTCCTGGGTGACCACGGCCGCTTGGTGCGAACCGTATACGAAAGGGGATGTGTGTGGAACATGGAACTGGTTCTCGCGGCCCCAGAGAGGCCGCGAGAACCAAGCGACGTGTTGCTACAGGTTGATCTGTACGGGGATCACTGCAACATTTTCGTCTGCAGTGATTCCAGGAACGTCAACCGCGTTGTCCGGCGGCATGAAGGTGTACTCACCGTCACCATCCATGTCGATGTGGATCATCGGCCACACCACTCCTGAGGCGCCGAGCCCTTCATCGAGAGTGATGACGACGTCCTTGTTCTCGCCTGCCTGCAGCAGATCGGAGTGACCGATCACTGGCCCAGGCGAACCGTCAGCATCGGCGTGGACCGCAATGAATCCATTGGCAGGAAGGTCCGCGATCTTCACGATGATCGTCGCACCATCTGACGTCTGCTCATCGGCCTCGAGTGCCGAAGGAGCAGTCGACGGCAGAACAACCACGTCGATGGCTACAACCGCAATGTCTCCACTATCGAACAGTGCGGGAAGGTCAACCGCATTGTCGGGTGGCTCGAATGTGTATTCACCGTCCTCATCCATGTCGATGTGGAGCATTGGGTACACCTTTCCAGATGCCTCGAGCGGCTCGTCAAAGATGATCTCGACGTCAGTGGTCGTGCCAGCTGCCAACAGCTTGGAGTGGCCAATGACTGGTCCTGGCGCACCATCTGCATCACCGTGGACAGCAACGAAGCCCTGGGCTGGGAGCGTGACAGACGCCACGACAATACCGAGTCCAAGCCCTTCCTGATCGGTTGCCTCAAGTGCCGAAGGAGCACGTGACGGCAGCAGCATCACAGCGGCCGGGGCTACAGCCACATTTCCGTCAGCATTGATGGCGGGGACATCGACTGCATCGTCCGGCGGAGCAAACGTATAGACACCGTCACCATCGATGTCGATGTGTGCCATTGGCCATACGATGGATGTGCCTTCAATTGGCGTGTCGAGCACCACCGTCACATCTTCAGATGTTCCGGCTGGGAGCAGATCGGAGTGTCCAATGACTGCGCCTGGCGAACCGCCATTGTCCGCATGGACCGCAATGAATCCCGCAGAGGGCAACTCCACCGACGCCACAACGATGGTGGTGCCATCGCTCATCTGGTCCTCGACGGATACCGAAGCAGGCGAGGTCGCGGGAGCACCCGCATCGCCCGCACTCGTCGTTGTCGTGTCTTGTGTACTTGAGCTGCAGGCCGCGGCAATGAGGCCGATCGCCACCAGCAGTATCGCTAGTCGTTTCTTCACTTCGTAACTCCTCCAGAGTCGGGCGGCCAAAGTTGGTCGCTGTCAAGAGGAGTACGACGAACATCCCAATCCGGTTCTCAGCATTCTGGAATTTCTGCGAACCAGACTCACAGCCGAAGTCGTAGTTCAGTCGCCTCGCGCAGGACGGGCGACGATCTTCCGCCAGACGCCGTTGCTCGTCACTTCCAGTATTTCGAGGCCCGACTCAGCCACGTTTGCCTCGGTTTGCCTGTTCGTTCGGAATCCGAATATTCGTCTCGTGAATACGCTTACGACATCTGCGAACCAACCGAGGAACCTGTTCGTTGGTCTGACGTGCTCGAGCAGCAATATCCGTCCGTTCGGGCGCACCACACGCCCCAACTCGCGGAGACCCTGCACCGGATCTGCAACCGAGCAGAACACGCAGGTGCCCACGGCAGTATCGAACGAGTCATCACTGAAAGGGAGATCTTGCGCATCGCCCTCGAGCAGCTGCGCATCCAGGGGTAGCGCTGCCAGGCGATCCTTCGCTCGCCGCAGCATCTCGGAGGACACATCGACGCCGGTGACCTCGACGCCTGATGGGTAGTGACGAAGATTCTTGCCAGTGCCGACGCCAACCTCAAGCACGATTCCGTTTGCATCTTGGATCAGATCGCCGCGTCGCTTCGTTGTACCCATCAGTTCCATGGGTGCGTCGTACAGGTCATAGATACGCGCCATGCGGTTGTAGCGGCGAGTGACCTTTGCCTGCTCCGCCGCTCCGTTGCCTTCTTCGGCGTTCATTGCTGGCTTGCGCTCAATACGCGCAGCGGAAGTTCTCTGGGCCCCGGGCTCGATATGTCTCGATGAACTGTTCAAGCTCTGCGTCGGCTCCGTCATACGCCTTGAGACGATTCCAGCTCGTCGCAATGACCGGTTCTGTCAACGCGGCATTTGGGGACAGTATGACTCGGTCATCGAACCGATTCACGATGGCCTGCAGACCCGATATCTCCTCGCCTTCAAGGGACGGCTGATACCAGATCACCACTGCGCCGTGCTCGAGGGAGTGCACGACGAATTCTGCTGGCATCTGCTGGGTGTAGACACCGCATCGCGGCGAACTCGCCGCGTGTCTCCCGCTCGTCGGCGTTGCGGTGGCATAGGCAACGGATTCTCCCGGCGCGGCATGTGCCCTGCCCTCATACGCCTGCTTGGATACTCCGGGAAGTTCTTCGAGCGTCGCCTTGTCAACGATAACGAACCCGATCGCTCCAACAACGACAACCGCACCAAGAATGTAGAGACCGATCCGTGTCTTGCGCTTTCGGTTCGCGGCCTGTTTTGCACTGGCCTCTGCAGCTTTACGCTCCTCACGGCGCGCGCGCTTTTCCGCCTGCTTGTCCTTGTCGACCGGTTTCGCGGTCGTTTGCTTCTTTTTGGCCAAATCGTCTCTCCTCGTAGAGCCCCACACGGAGGTTGAGTCCAACAACGATCAGTTGGACGGTCGTATTCCATTTCGCCCGATGCCTTAGTCCACGTCGAGGTTCACCCGGCGTAGCATCTGGGCGTTCACGGCAACAATGATCGTGCTCAGCGACATGAAGAGCGCACCGACCGCTGGTGGCATATCGAAGCCCCAGGGGACAAGGATGCCTGCGGCAAGAGGGATCATCACGATGTTGTAGCCAGCTCCCCACCAGATGTTCTGAAGCTGCTTTCGATAGCTCGCAGCCGAAAGTCGAAGGATCTTCACAACCCCTCTGGGATCGTCGCTGACAAGCACCAGATCCGCCGATTGCACCGCCACATCAGTGCCGCTGCCTATGGCAATCCCGATATCGGCACGAACCAGCGCCGGTGCATCGTTCACACCGTCACCGACCATGCCCACGTTGTCTCCATTCTCCTGAAGCCGAGAGACATGAGCATCCTTGTCTGCAGGGAGTACCTGGGACAGCACGATGTCAAGGTCCAGCTCATCCGCCACAGCCCGTGCAACGTCGTCGCTATCTCCTGTCATCATTCCAACACTGACTCCGCGCCCCTTGAGAGCCTTGATTGCTTCGTCGCTCTCGGTTCGCACCAGGTCAGATATTGCAATGGCCGCTATCGGCGAATCTGATTCGATGACGTATACCACTGACTCGCCACGGGCTCCAGCACTGTCGGCGAGAGCAGCCAGCGCTCCGGGCAGAACGACGTCCATGCTCTCAACGAGTCGTGGGCCACCAACGGAGATAACGGAGCCATCAACGCTTGCTCGTACCCCGCGGCCTTTCAACGCTTCGAATCCCTCAGGCTCCGGCACAGCGATCTCACGAGCAACGGCTGAATCTCGAATCGCTCTTGCCATTGGATGTTCAGAGTCGCCCTCAACAGCCGCGGCAAGAGCAAGGGCGCTCTCCTTCGAAACTCCGTCAATGGTCGCGATGTCGGCAACACCCATCTGTCCTGTGGTGAGCGTTCCTGTTTTGTCAAAGACGATGACATCGAGGTTGCGAGCCGTGTCGATCGCTTCCCTCTTACGGATCAGAATTCCGTTCTCTGCAGCGATTCCTGTCGTATTCGAGACCACGAGAGGGATCGCAAGACCGAGTGCGTGGGGACACGCGATCACAAGTACGGTGACGACGCGAGCAATCATTCTTTCATCGAATCCGCCGTATATCACTGTCCAGATAACAGCGGTGAGCACTGCAGCACCAACCGCCATATAGAACAGAAGCGAGGCCGCCCTGTCTGCGAGGAGCTGAGTTGGTGACTTACTCGCTTCGGCTTCGGCGACGAGCAGCATGATCCCTGACAATGCGGTGTCGTCTCCTGTCGCAGTGACGCGAGCGCGAACAGCACCAGAGCCGCTGTTGATCGTGCCACCGATGACGGTCTCTCCCATAAGTTTCTTGACCGGACGTGACTCTCCCGTGATGAGGGCCTCGTCGAAGTCCGATTCTCCATCAGTCACGACGCCGTCGGCTGGCACGCTCGCACCAGGGCGAATCAGGACTATCTGCTCCGTCATCAGGTCACCAACCGGGATCGTTGTGACCACTCCGTTTGGTCCCTCAACGTCCGCCGTGTCAGGCATGAGCTTGGCCAGCGCTCCGAGCGAGCCCGAGGCCTGTCGGACACTACGCATCTCCATCCAGTGGCCCAGCAACATTATGTCGATCAGAGTCACCAGCTCCCAGAAGAAGTCATCTCCAATGGTCGGGACAATGAGCGTGAGCATCGAAAATCCGTACGCGACCGTGATTGCCAGGGAGATGAGGGTCATCATCCCCGGACTCCGCTTCTTCAACTCGAAAACGGCAAGCGAGAGGAAAGGAAAACCGCCGTACACGAAGATGAACGTTGCCAATACCGGCACGATGAGGAACGACCCGAGGAACTCTGGCGCCGTGTACCCGAACCACGCCTGGATCGTCTCACTCCAAAACAGCACAGGGAAACTCAGGGCTGTGGAGACCCAGAACCGTTTCCGGAACATCTCCTCATGACCCGAGTGATCAGCACCGTGCCCTGCATGGTCGTCATGTTCACCATCAACCTGAGGATCTCCGTGGTGTCCACCGTGATCCTCGTCAGCGCCGGTCATCAGCACTCCGCCGCCGGCGTGTCCAACGTGTGTGGTCTCACCGGTGTCACTGAGCTGACACAGCCGGCAACACGCGCAACTGCCTGTGTCCTGTATCACGTCCATTTCCACGCCGGGCACGGTTCGCTCCTCTGTCAGTGACGTCGATTGGGAAAGCACTGCTATACCCCACCCCCTAAGGGGTAGGGATACTCTACGACGTCACGTAGTATATAGACCGACAGCTGACTCAGAGACCAGCATATCGCTTCACCCTCGACGGGATGTGGACATGAAGAAACCCATGGTGTCGATAGCCATTGCGGCGGTCGTCCTTGCAGTGGTGAGCATTGTAGCTCTGGGTGGTAATTCGTCACCCCGCGACCCCATGACTGGTCAGAACGAATTCGACATCCCGGTACAGGACCCAGTCCTCGTCGCTGAGGGTGGCGATCTCTACCGGGCGAACTGCGCGGCATGCCACGGCTCCAATCTCACGGGAACAGCAGTCGGGCCCTCCCAACTTTCAGTCGTGTACCAACCAGGACATCACCCCAACGAGGCCTACATCAGCGCAATTCGAAACGGCGTACCCGCCCACCACTGGGATTTCGGCGATATGGCGCCTGTCGTGGGTCTTTCCCAAGGAGATATGGACCGAATCGTTACATTCGTGCGCGAGACCCAACGCATCGAGGGCTTCGAGGCCTACCCTCCGCGATAGATTGACCATTTACCGACTAGTCAACTCATTGTTTACTCCTACAATTTGTAGTAGACATCCTGCGACCAACTGACTATGTACTCGACTCGATGGCGAGCAACCGACTGAACAACAGAATGGATCTCATCATCGTCGCGGTGCTGTGGGCCGCCGTGACCGCGGTTGCTCTCTGGTGGATCGCAACAGCGAACCTCCAACCGATCGGTGCCTCGACCAACGCCGAAATCTCCGATGATGCGTTCACTCTGCTCATGTACCTTGCCACGCCGGTTACAACCTTTGTCCTCGTTGTCCTCGGATACTCCGTGGTTCGCTTCAGAGCCGCTCCCGATGACGAAGAAGAATCGGCACCGGTGCGAAGCAACCGGCTATTCATCGCGATATGGGTACTCATCACTGCAGGGCTTTCTGTGTATGTGATCATCAACCCCGGGTTCACAGGCCTCGATGCCCTGGCCGCAGATACCAGCGAGGACATGACAATCGAGGTCACCGCGAAACAGTGGAGTTGGGACTACTCCTACGTCGACGAGGACCTCGTTGTCGTCGGTGCGAAGGAACTCGTGCTGCCAGCAGACACACGGATCCTCTTCAAGATCACATCGTTGGACGTGATTCATTCGTTCTGGATCCCTGCGTTCAGAATCAAGAAGGACGCTGTGCCTGGACTTGTCACAGAGATCTACACCACTGC
>JAMBLH010000016.1 GCA_023336875.1 Actinomycetes bacterium | reverse complement strand
GTCGTTCGTCGTTCGTCGTCCCAGCATCCTTGCAATTCGACGCGGTCGGTAGCAAGCTGGCTGGCGTGCCGGAACGGAACGCCAGCGTGATGCCAGGACCAAGGACGTTCGTGCTGGACACCTGTGTGTTGCTTGCGGACCCGCAATCACTTCTTCGCTTCGACGAACACGACATTGTGCTTCCGCTCGTTGTCATTGAGGAACTGGACCATCAGAAGACTCGCATGGACGAGGTCGGTGCAAACGCTCGAAGCGCGATCAGGCTTCTTGAGGAGATGGGTGCGTCGAACAACGGAGGGCTTGCCCACCCCCACACACTGCCGGGCGGTGGGTCGATCCGCATCGAGTTGAATGGCATCCTGTCCGAGCGACTGCCAGTCGTACTCGATCCAACCACGCCCGATCATCGCATCCTCGCCACCTGCCTCAATCTCGATGACGAAGGCTCTGACACGGTTCTCGTTACTAAGGACGCAGCGCTGAGGATCAAGGGAGCGCAGCTCGGAATCGATGTGGAGGACTATCGGGGCGACGTGGTCCAGGTTGATGAGTCCTATAGCGGCGTAGCTGAGGTCGAGGTAGACGCTGATGTGATCGACGAGATGTACAACTCCGGCAAGGCAGAGATCCCCTTTCTTGAGGGCATCATCAACCAGTACCTCATTCTCAAGGGGCCTGGATCGGCGTCTGCATTGGCCCGTGTTGCCGAGGACGGGCCGGACCCTGTCGCAGTCAGGGTGGCGGGGTCGCGGCATATGTTCGGGATCGAGACCAAGAACGTACGACAGGCCTTTGCCGCAGACCTGCTCATGGACCCGGACATCACTGCGGTCAGCCTCATGGGGATGGCTGGAACTGGGAAGACGTTCCTCTCGCTCGCAGGAGGCCTTGAGCAGGTCATCGAGATGGGCCGCTATCGAAGAGTTTCTGTGTATAGGCCGCTCATCGCGGTCGGTCGTCAGGAGGTCGGCTTCCTTCCAGGAGATCTAAACGAGAAGCTCGAACCGTGGATGGCTGCGGTCCATGACAATCTGTATGCGTTGTTTTCGAGCAGCGGAACCAACCCGCGGGACATGGTCGATGAGCTGTTCGAGCGCGACGTTCTCGAGATGGCGGCCATCACGTATCTTCGTGGGCGGTCTATCACTGACGAACTCGTGATTGTGGATGAGGCGCAGAATCTCGAACTGTCGACGCTGAAGGTAATCCTTACGCGGATGGCAGAGAACTCCAAGGTGGTGTTCTGCGGCGATCTCACCCAGGTGGACAATCCCTACATCTCGCCCTTCGGCGGGCTCTCGGCGCTTATCGAGAAGTTCAAGGGCAACGCGATGTTCGGCCACGTCACGATGGAGCGCACCTTGCGGAGCCCCTTGGCGGAACTGGCCACCCAGCTTCTTTGACCAGTGCGGTCAACTCATCGACGCAATGGCAACCGCAACTTCGGCAGCCACTCTCGCATTGTTCTCTGACAGGGCGAGGTTTGCAGGGATGTTCTGTCCATCGAGAGATTCGGAGATCTCCGCCAACACGAAGGGAGTAACCGCAGCGCCCGTGATCCCTTCCCGAGCGGCCGTGGCGAGGGCGTCGGACATACCTGACTGGATCTCGTCAGCTGAGAGCGCGTCATCCTCCGGAATGGGAACACCCAGAAGGACTCCTCCGGTATTCCATGCAAAGCGCTCCATTGCCAGGTGTGCAACATCCTCTGCGGAATCGAGGCGTAGGGGTACGGGCAGCCCGCTACTGCGTGCATAGAACATGGGGAATTCATCCGTTCGATACCCGACAACCGGGACAGACAGCATCTCAAGGCGCTCCAACGTTCCCGCGATGTCGAGAAATGCCTTCGCCCCTGCGCACACAGTCACCACAGGATGGCGAGATATCGCTCCAAGGTCGGCGGACACATCACCCGTCTCTGCGGATCCCCGGTGCACGCCACCAATACCACCGGTAGCGAACACTTCGATTCCTGCCATGGCTGCAATCGCGAGTGACGCGGATACCGTCGTTGCCCCGACGGGCCATCGCCCTGAGACTGCTGCAGGAATGTCTCTTTCTGCAGTCTTGTGAGCCTCGCCCAGGATGCGTTGGTAGTCCTCGCCATCGAGTCCCACCCGAACATGGCCGTCGATCACCGCCGTCACCGCTGGCTCCGCTCCTTTGGAGCGGACCGCGCCGAGTGTCAACGTGAGAGCTTCCTCGTTGGTTGGCGAAGGCAGACCGAGATTCGAGAAGATCGTGCTTTCCAGTGCAACGATCGGTCGACCGGACTGCATTGCGTCCTGTACGGCCTCGCTGATGATCATGTTCGGCATTGCAATCTCCGGTGCCTGCGCGTGGGACCCATGAGGCTACGGGGAGTGGTGCATGAGCAGCTGTGCTGCTGACTTGTGTGCGGCCTCGATGGCCGCGACGACGTCATCCGAGTTCATGTACGCAACGATGAACCCTGCCGCGAACGCATCCCCTGCGCCCGTGGTGTCGCGCACGTCGGCGAGGGGCGGTGGCTGAACGGTCGCTACGACTTTGCCCCCGCAATACGCAACCGTCTCTTCCGCTCCGGACTTGACGATCGTAAGTTCGACACCAGCCAGACCCTTGCGCGACTCGACGCCTAGTTTGAGACTCTCATCCCGGTTGCAGAACGCAATGTCGGGTCCGAGATCCGTGATCATCTCGCTGAACCGTTCGATCCCGAACTCGTCGATGATCGCCACAGAGGACACGTCGATGCTCACCGTTCCTCGGTTGTGCTGCACACGGCGGATAGCCGAGGTCGTCGTGGATGCAAGCGGTTCGACGACCAAGGAGTATGCAGGTACATGGAGCCATGTGACACCGTTGAGCGCATCTTCACTGACGGCGTCCAACTCGGTTGCTGCGGCGCGATCTGGGAGCATCGATCGCTCGCCATCTGAGTCGACAAGCACAACGATGGTTGCGGTACGTCCCTCACTCTGGACCCGCACATCGACACCGCTCGCTGACAATTCGTCCACGAGCACCGCTCCGATCGCATCAGAGCCGACCCTGCCGATGAATCGAACCGGGGCACCGGTCGCTGCAGCGCTCGCCGCGACGTTGGCAGCGCTTCCGCCGCGTCGCCTCACGATCGAGACGTCAGTATCGGTGCCAGTGGCGATCACAGAAGGGAGCCGGACAACGACATCCTCGACCAGATCCCCGATGCAGCACAGCAAGCTAAGCAGAGGTCTCTGAGGTTTCGTCAGCTACTTCTTCTGCTTGCCCACCGCGACATCTTCGGGCAGCCACGATCGTCACTATGACACCAATAATGACCACACCCCCAATGATCAGCCCACGTCGCGACCAACGGCGAGTGCCCGCTGCCACGTTGCTGGCTGTCTCCGAGATGTCATCGACCACCACGAGCAGGTCGTCAACACGGTCGATCTTGTTCTGGACGAAGTCGAGACCCCTCTGGACCTGATCGACTGAGGTTTGTGCGTACTCCACTGATTCCAAAGCGGTCATCGTGCCTCGTTTCCTGATCGTTGTTCCTTCGAAATTGTACCAGCAACGGACCCATCGGCTACTGGACGTACTTCCTGTATCGACCGGCCTCGTCATGTGGAAGGCGCACAGTGACCGTGGTCCCTGTGTCTGTGTGTTCGGTGCTGAGAACATCTGCCGAATTGTGAAGCTCGGCGAGGAGATCCCCCCGGTCGTAAGGGACCTCGAGATGGATCTCGGTTGTCTTTGCGTCCAAACCGGAGACGATTCCTTCCAGTAGCTCAGGCACTCCTTCACCTGTCGCGGCTGAGATGAAGACGGCATCTGGGTGGACCGCCCTGAGACGGTTCAGGGTGGTCGCGTCGATGGCGTCCGTTTTGTTGAACACGATGATTTCTGCGACACCGTCAGCGTCGATCTCATCGAGCACCGCGTGTACCGATTCCACCTGGTGATCAGGATCGGCGTCTGAGGCGTCAACAAGGTGTACAAGAAGATCTGCATCGGAGACCTCCTCAAGGGTTGACTTGAATGCCTCGATCACCTCGTGGGGTAGATCACGGACGAAGCCGACGGTATCGGACATGAGCGCCTCATGTCCGTGGGGCAACTCAAGTTTGCGTACGGTTGAATCAAGCGTCGCAAAGAGTTGGTCCTCAACGAGTACATCGGCATCGGTCAGACGATTGAAAAGCGTCGACTTTCCTGCGTTGGTGTATCCCACGATCGCGACGACTGGGTCTCCTGCCTTTCTTCGCTGCTTGCTACGTGTGCTGCGAGATTGCGCTGCATCCTTGAGGAGAGATTCAATCTTCCTGATACGATCAAGGATGCGACGCCGATCTGTCTCGAGTTTTGTCTCGCCAGGTCCGCGCGTACCGATGCCTGCGCCGAGTCTCGAGAGCTCGATGCCTTTGCCCCTCAGCCGTGGGAGGCGGTATCTGAGCTGAGCGAGTTCAACCTGGAGCATGCCTTCTTTCGTGTGGGCGTGCTGGGCAAAGATGTCGAGGATCAATGCGATACGGTCGACCACGTCGCATTGGAACGCCTGTTGGAGGTTGCGCTGCTGTGCAGGGCTCAAGTCGTTGTCGAACACGACGACGTCGATGTCCTCTGCGTTCGAGATCGAGACGAGTTCCTGGAGTTTGCCGCTGCCGATGAATGTCGCTGCCGTTGGGCGCTCGCGACGAACCAGCACAGATTCAACCGGCTC
>JAMBLH010000015.1 GCA_023336875.1 Actinomycetes bacterium | reverse complement strand
TACCGAATAGAGGGCAAGAAGACGATGGGCCTCGAACTTGCGGACCAGATGGGATGGAGCCTGCCTGACGTGATCTTCTACCCAACAGGCGGCGGCACCGGGTTGATCGGTATGTGGAAGGCCTTCGAGGAGCTCAAAGAGATCGGCTGGCTGACAGGCGACCTCCCACGCATGGTCGCGGTGCAATCAACAGGATGCGCACCGATCGTGCGCGCGTTCGACGAGGGGGAGCGACATGCCCGGCTCTGGGAGAACGCGGAAACGATTGCCTCGGGGATACGGGTGCCTGGAGCAATAGGAGACTTCCTTATCCTCGACGCAGTACGTGAGAGCGGTGGCTTTGCCATAGCGGTCCCCGACGCTGACATCGAAGCGGCCCAGGTGGAGGTTGCGGCGTTGGATGGTCTCCTGCTCTGTCCTGAGGGCGCGGCAACGTTCGCGGCGTATCGAGCAGCCCTCGAGAGCGGACTCGTATCGAAGGATGAGCGAGCAGTGCTGTTCAACTGTGGCAATGGGCTCAAGTACCCGATGCCACCCGTCGAACGAACCCTCGATCACACAGCACCCATCGACTGGGACGCCCTCGCCAGACCTTGATCTTCTGGACCAACGCCGACCACCTGTCACCTGTTGCTCTCCACCTGTATGATTCCCCTCCTGCCGGGGTAGCTCAGGGGTAGAGCAACGCACTCGTAATGCGTAGGCCGCGGGTTCAAATCCCGCCTCCGGCTCCATCTCCTCGACGCCTTTGACAATCTCTTGACACGGTTTGACGCTCCGTTGATGCCTCTTTCGTACGTTGTGTGTGCGGCTGGCATACAACAACAAGGAGGTGCCTGATGTCAATAACCACCAACACGATCGCATACGAAGGTCCCAGGGCGAGAGGGATTTCGGTCAAGGGAGTAGCGATCCTGCAACGAGTTCCACAACAACGGATGTTTCGCCTCACACAGTTGAGCCGAGTTTCCTTGAGATGAACATTGGGTCCCTTGGGTATCCAGCGAACAACGCTCAGCGTTCCGATGATTCGGTGTCACGATCGCGGAGGCGGCTCTTGACTGTTCGCGTGCCAAACCAGGCGAGGTACGCCGCGTAGCTTCCAGCGATGAGCCAGACCAGGGATGTGAGGACTTCGTGTGTTGTCAGGGGGTTCTCCTTCGAGAACAAGGTATCGACAGCCTGTGACACGAAAGAACCGCACGGAGGGCACTCCGTGCGGTTCCCTGCTCGGCGCAAGTTGGTTTAGTGGTCTTCCCCGCCGCCAGTGTTCGTGAACGAGAAGGTCTTGGACTCGCCAGTGCTCGCCTTGATCTTCACGTTGAACGTCTTTCCTGATGGTGCGTCAGGGAAGATGACCTTCATCTCCCACCCGCCGTCGTCGTTGGCGGTGGTCGAGTTGGATCCGTACTCCGAGATTGCGGAGATCTTCGTACCAGGCTTCGCGGTTCCATAGAAGACGTCGTAGGGAACTTCCTCGCCACAGGATCCGTACTTCTGATGGGCCTTGAACGCCACGTTCTCGTGCTCAGACTCGTCCTTGGTCTCTTCCTTCTTGTCGTGAGATTCCTCTTTGGGCTCTTCCTTTGCGACGTCCTTCTCAGGGGCGTCGTAGTAGACGTTGACGGAGGAAACCACATACTCTCCAGCACGGTTGATGCCTTTGAACGCAACGCGATTGAGGCCTGGTGAGAGAACGAGTTCAATCGCCCATTCGCCCTCGTGTTGGGCTGCCGCATACTTGCCACGGTGCACTGTGGTGCCGTCGTCATACGTGCCGCCGAACGCAACGACCTTTGACTTCACACGGCTGTTGTCGGTCGGGTGCGTGATCGCGAACACTGGATCGCGGAGCTCTTCAGCCTCGTCCTTGGCCTCTTCGTCCTTGACCTCTTCAGCCTCGTCCTTTTCCGGAGCTTCCTCTTTCGCTTCCTCTGAGTGCTCCTTCTCCTTGGGCGCCTCCTTGGCCACAGTCGTGGTCGTCGAGGTCGGATTCGGCTTGTCCTCGTTCACAGCAGCTTCGGGTTCTTCCTTTTCATAGTTCGAACCTGAAGCGACGCCAGCATCCCTCTGGATGCCGATTCCTGCCATAGCCGCTCCACCAATCAGTACGATGACGAATGCTGCGACTGCTACGAGTAGCGGTTTGCCTTTCATGGGTGTTTCCTCTCCCAGTCGGTATGCAACGCCTTCGTAGTTCCCCTGCCCTGCCTGTTACACGCAACCGGGCCGAGGATGGTTTACAGGTTTCTTCTTTTGTTTGCGCGCCAGTTTGTCGATGTTGGATAAACCCAGGACAGCCGTCGAGCGTGTAACTGATAACTGATGACCGTACGACCAAGATCCCGCGGCCCCAAAGAAGGCCACGGCGGAGATGAGGCCACTCAGCCGACGTCTCAAGTAGTTCGCGGCCGAGAACCGTTCGAGCGGTTCTATGCAAGGGAGTTTCGGTCTGTCGTTGGACTGGCTTATGCGTTGTCCGGCAGTCGTGCAGCATCAGAGGACCTGGCACAGGAGGCCTTCATTGCAGCTCATGAGAACTGGGACAAGGTCGGGACATACGAAAAGCCCGAGGCTTGGGTTCGACGTGTTGTTTCCAACCTGTCCGTATCGAGGTTCCGGAGACGGACGACTGAGATGAAGGCCCTCACACGTCTCGCCGGTTTTCGCAATGAGACGACTGAACTGCCTGCACTGCCTCAAGAGGCTGAGGCCTTCTGGTCCAATGTTCGCAGACTTCCCAAGCGCCAGTCCCAGGCGATAGCGCTGCACTATCTCGAGGATCTCCCTGTCGCCGAAATTGCTGAGATTCTCGAATGCTCACCGAATACGGTCAAGGTGCATCTGCACAAGGGGAGAAAGAAACTGGCCGCCAGGCTTGGCGTTGAGATGGGAGGAGAATCGTGACCACCCTTGACACGCTCGCCCGGAACTCAGCGAACGCCGTTCACACAAGCGTCCTTGATGTGCAGGCCCCTGCTCGTGGCATCGCCGGAGCTGCACAGGCTGCAGCGATGTGGCGCATGGCCGGATACGCTCTTGCTGGAGCTGCCGCGGGCATTGCTGTTGTGTTTGCACTCCTGATCGCCGCCCCGACCCTGGATGAGCCGGCCGATAGTGTGGTTTCCACAACCACCGCGATTGCGCCAACGGTTCCCACAACAATTGTTGGTTTGGCCGTGACACCGACAACGCAACCCCCGACTGCTGACGAGGAACCCATCCTGATCGCAGTTCCACCAGTAGATGACGAGGACGAGCCTGTGCTCGAGCCTGATACTGAGCCACCCGTCCTCGAACTCTTCTCTCCCCGCGACGGGGACCACATGGAGAAGAAGGTTGTCACGTTCTCCGGTGGCACTGAACCAGGCGCCACGGTGCTTGCCAGTGGAAAGTTCCCCGCGCACGTGGACGCCGATGGTCTATGGACAGTAGATCTCGTTCTGGCACCTGGACCGAACGGTGTCGTGATCAGTGCAACCGATGCTGCGGGCAACGAGACACAGATTCGAGTAACGGTGCATCTCGATGTCGAGCAGCCGGTGGTGGAGGAGCCCAAGGTCGAGGAACCGAAGGAGCCGACCACGACAACGATCGCTGAGTGGGTTTTCACGGCAAATCAGCAGTACGGAACATGCTCGGAACCGGTTCCCTACGACATTTTCAGTGGCAAGGCGAAGCCAGGGACGGTGGTGAAGATCTCCTCCCCTCATGGGAACGGCATAGCCGAGGTCAATGATGACGGGACATGGAGTGTGCGCGTCGAGTTCCCAACGGCGCCGTACAACGACCAGTTCACGGTCACAGCGCAGGATCAGACCGGATCGAAGAAGACCTTCCAGTTCGTCAGTCTCTTCGAGGGCTAAGAGGCTTTCAATTATTCGAGGGCTGCGGCGTCGGTCGCCTGTCCTC
>JAMBLH010000014.1 GCA_023336875.1 Actinomycetes bacterium | reverse complement strand
GCCTCGACAATGCGGTCGAGCGGTGAGCGATCCACAATGAGGTCCCTGATGACGGGCATTGCGGTTGCCCGCCACGGTTCGATCGTGATCGAGTCGCCATCGGAGAACTTCCGCATGTGCAGTTGGCACGTTGCCGTACCGTCCTGCGGGCCATGGGGATGCCCGTTGATCATCAGGCCGCACATGCCACAGATACCTTCGCGGCAGTCATCGTCGAACGCGATCGGCTCGATGCCTTCATCGTTGAGGTGCTGGTTGACCTCATCGAGCATCTCGAGGAACGACGCTTCGGGGCTGATGTTCTTTGCTTCGTACGTCTTGAATTCGCCTGGCGCGTCCTGACGCTCCTGCCGCCAGATCCTAAGTGTCAGGTCCATTACTTGTAGCTCCTCTGGCTCAGCTCGACGTTTTCGAAGTCGAGTTGCTCCTTGTGAAGCGTCTGGGGCCAGTTCTCGCCCTTCCACTCCCAGGCAGCAACGTAGGCGTAATCCTCGTCGTCTCGCCTGGCTTCGCCGTCCTCTGTCTGATGTTCGAGCCTGAAGTGCCCTCCGCACGATTCCTCGCGGTTGAGCGCGTCGATGGCCATCAATTCCGAGAGCTCGAGGAAATCAACCATCCGGCCAGCCGCCTCGAGGGATTGGTTGAGGGTGTCGGACGTGCCGAGCAGTTTGAGGTTCTTCCAGAACTCTTCCTGCACTGCCTTGATCTGCGAGATGGCCTTGTTCAGCCCGTCGCGGTCCCTGGCGAGCCCTACATACTCGATCATTATCTTGCCGAGCTCACGATGGAAGCTCTCCACGGATCGGTCTCCGTCGATTGACAGAAGGCGTGAGATCTGTGCGTCGACCTCGCCGATTGCTTCCGTGAAGACTGGGTCGTCGGTGTCGACTGGCTCCGTATTCAGCCACTCGGACAGATACTCGCTGATCGTGTAGGAGATGATGAAGTAGCCGTCCGCAACCCCCTGCATCAACGCGGAGGCTCCGAGCCTGTTCGCGCCGTGGTCAGAGAAGTTCGCCTCTCCAAGCGCGTACAGTCCCGGCACTGTGGTCATGAGATTGTAGTCGACCCACAGACCACCCATTGTGTAATGCGGTGCGGGGTAGATGCGCATGGGCACCTTGTACGGATCCTCGTCCGTAATGCGTTCGTACATCTCAAACAGGTTGCCGTACCGTTCCTCGATCTTTGCTTTGCCGAGTCGTGCAATTGAGTCCTCGAAGTCGAGGTACACACCGTTGCGAAGCGGCCCGACTCCCCGATCCTCATCGATCATTCTCATTGCTGCCCTTGACGCGACATCGCGCGGCACGAGGTTGCCGAACGCCGGATACTGCCGCTCGAGGTAGTAGTCGCGCTCGTCTTCAGGGATCTCGTTCGCGGGACGGGTGTCACCAGCTTCGCTCGGAACCCAGATGCGCCCATCATTGCGGAGGGATTCAGACATGAGCGTCAGTTTGGACTGATGCTCATCGGACACAGGGATGCATGTCGGGTGGATCTGAGTGAAGGAGGGATTTGCAAAGTACGCACCCTTGCGGTGCGCTCTCCATATCGCAGTCCCGTTGCACGCCATTGCGTTCGTCGACAAGAAATAGGCGTTCGAGTATCCCCCTGTCGCGAGCAGCACGGCATGCGCTGAGTGGGGAGTGACTTCTCCAGTGATGAGATCTCGAATCACCACGCCGACAGCTCTGTCATCCTTGAGGACGACGTCGAGCATCTCCGACCGATTGTGGAATGTCACCGTCCCGAGTTCGATCTGGCGGGCAAGGGCCTGGTACGCACCAAGCAGGAGTTGCTGGCCGGTCTGGCCTCTTGCATAGAACGTACGCGACACCTGTGCCCCGCCGAAGGACCGATTGTCGAGCAGGCCACCATACTCACGTGCGTAGGGGACACCCTGTGCAACAGACTGGTCGATGATTTCGTTCGAGACCTGGGCAAGTCTGTAGACGTTGGACTCGCGGGAGCGGAAGTCGCCGCCCTTCACCGTGTCATAGAACAGCCTGAGGATGGAGTCTCCGTCGTTCGGATAGTTCTTTGCGGCGTTGATCCCGCCCTGTGCGGCAATCGAGTGGGCCCGGCGTGCCGAATCGTGATAGGTGAACACCTCGACCTCGTAGCCAAGTTCGCCGAGAGTTGCAGCGGCCGATGCGCCTGCAAGCCCGGTACCGATGACGATGATCTTGTACTTGCGCTTGTTTGCGGGATTGACAAGTTTCGTTTCGAACTTGTAGTTGTCCCACTGGTCCTCGATGGCGCCCTCCGGGATCTTGGCATCAAGGAATGTGTTGTGTTCAGTCATGATGGTCCTTCCCCTCAGGAGACCCAGCTGGCCCAGATGGCCACCGGGATCGAGAGGTTTCCGATGAGGATCAAAGCGGCAAAGCCGAAGGCGAAGTACCGACGCCAGTCATCGAATTTCGAGTTTTGTGCTCCAATGCTCTGGAAGAGGCTCCATGCTCCGTGGTAGATGTGCACGGCCAGGGCCACGTTCGCTGCCATGTAGATCAGAGCGACGATGGGCTGGGACATGCTGGCGATCATGTTGTGATACACATCGCCGTATATGAAGTCAGGATTCGCACGTCCGAACGTGAGATCAGCGAGGTGGAAGAGCAGGAACAGGAGAACGATGTAGCCCGTCCAGCGCATCGTTCGGCTTGCATAGTCGGCCTCGTTGTAGTGCCGCTTGTGATCGTATTTGACCTTGCCGCGCGCAGCGTGGTTGCGACGGGTGAGCACGACGGACGACCCGATGTGGATTATGAACATTGCGGCGAGACCGATCCGAAACAGCAGAAGAATCGAACCCTCTGGAACGAGGTGCCCTCCAAGGGTTCTGAGTGCCTCCGAGTAGAGGTCGATCTGGTACTCCCCGGTGGCGGCGTCAACGCCAAGGAATACCTTGAGGTTTCCGATGAGGTGGGCGAGTACGTAGATGAGCAATCCAATGCCGGTAATCGCCATGAGCCACTTGATGCCAATCGACGAGGAGAAGTATCCCCCCATCCACTGACGCCAGCCTCCTCGATCGTGGACAGGAGTTCGTTTCGTGGTGGTCACTGAACCTTCCTTGGTCGATCGCTGTTCCAAATATTACAGCTATCGGGCGTCTGCCAGTTCACGGTGCGCAGTTCACAGTTCACAGTCGGAAAACAGGGGAGTTGGTGATGGTCTGTTCCGATTTCTGACGGTGAACTGTGAACTGTTGACTGTGGGCTTCCTCTCTTGGTCCTTGACATTCGTCGCGATTCGCGCGAAGACCGACTTGACACGCGCGCGCGGGCACTGTTGAATAACAACATTGTAATTACATCGTTGTAGGAGAAGGCGTGTTCGAGAATCTTATTGAGGCCCTCGAGGCCGAGGGAATAGACATGGCGTGGCAGGATTTTGCCAACTGCCGCGGCGCTGACCCCGACCTGTTCTTCCCTGAGCGTGGAGCATCCACTCGTACAGCCAAGGGGATCTGTCGCGAGTGCTCGGTTCGGGCAGAGTGTCTTGAGTTCGCAATCGTTTCAAGTGAGAAGTTCGGTATCTGGGGTGCATTGTCAGAGCGAGAGCGGCGCAAGATCCGCAAGGAGCGGAAGATCGCCGCTGAGATCAGGAAGGTCGGATAAGCTCGCTGCGCTCGCCGACACACGACAGCTCGCTGCGCTCGCCGACACACGACAAAGAGTCGTTCATCGTGAAGCGGAGCGGTCGTATGTCGTTCTGTCGTTCTGTCGTTCTGTCGT
>JAMBLH010000013.1 GCA_023336875.1 Actinomycetes bacterium | reverse complement strand
TAGAACCGCCACATGTCGGTCTCGATGGGCAGGATCTCGATGTCATCGAACCCTGCGTCGCGCGCGTACCCTCGTAGCGTGTCCGGGCGCATCACCGTTCCTGTTCCGGCTGAGTGCAACGTCGACATTCCATCCGGCAGGCAGATGAAGTTCGAGAATCCATACATGAGCTGCTCCACTTCATCGGCGTCTGGGTGAAATGCTTCAGAAACCTTCTCATCCATCACGACGACGATTCCATCCTGGGACACAAGGCGCCGCATTGTTCTGAGTGTCGATACTGGATCGGGGAGATCGTGGATGCACTCGAAGGCTGCAACAATGCCGTAGTTTCCAACGACTGAGGGATCGCCCGCATCGACCGCGTGGAAGTGAACGCGGTCTTCAACACCGGCCTGTTCTGCGTGGATACGAGCCGCATCGACCGAGGGCTGATCAAGATCGAAACCATCCACCGAGACGTTCTCGTACTCGGTCGCGAGGCCGATAGATGACCATCCAAAGCCACTACCGATGTCTGCAACTCTGGCACCCGCAGTCAGACGATCGTGGAGTTCAGGAACACCAGCGAACCAGTCCTGGGCGAGAACGTTCACGAAGAATGGTCGGTTCATGTCGCCCTGGGATTCGCGCATGTCGCGACCGAAGTCGTCCCATGAAACTCCTCCACCGTTGCGGTGGGCTTCGACAACCGATGAGAGCTTGGAGCCCGCCGCGGCAAGCATCCGTGCGAGCGGAGCAAGGTACGACAGGCTCAACTCATCTGTGAGCACATCAACGTACTCGGCGGGAAGATTGAAACGGCGGCGTTCGCTGGCTGCGTCCGAAGTCTCCACGGTGATGAAGCCCGCAACAGTCTGCTGCTCGAGCCACTCTCGTGTGTAGCGCTCCTCAGTTCCCGCGTGCTCGGCGAGCTCGTTCGTCGTGAGTGGTCCGTGGTCAACGAGAAGCTTGTAGTAACCGAGCCGATCCCCAACATAGATCGCGAATACGTCGAACGTTGCGAGTGCGGCTTCGAACACTCTCTCGGCGAGCGCATCGCCGGAGCGTTCCACGATTGTTGGTGTGGACATTTTGTACCTTCCCATTCAGTGCGACACCGAGCATACGCGACTCAGCCTTCGCTGTGCACGAAGGCCGGGGCTACGTGTGTGCTGGCGCCGGGCGGAAGGGTGCCGCGAATTCGATGATCGTGCCGTTCTCTGTCGCGGATTGGGCGAGGTCGAAAGCGGCATCGAGGATCTCGTGCTGTCGCGCAGCATCGCCTGCAGCCCCGAGTGGGCGTCCCATTGGGTGCTTGACGATCAGCGTCCGTGGGATGCGCAGCTCTCTGGCCCTGTGCTCGAATGCCTTCACCATGATCGTCACCGTGGGTATGCCAGATTCTTCGATTGCCCTCGCTACGTGTCCGACCGACACGTGACAGACAGGTCAGACAGGCACCAGGAGCATCAGATCGATGTCCTGGTCGTGGAGTCTCTCCACCCACTCGGGCAGCACCTTGCGAAGCCTGCCCTGGGCGGTGGCGCCAGGGAAGGAGAAATAGCTGTCGGCGATCTCTCCGATCCGGCCATCGGCATGTGCTTCGCGCAACCTCTCCATCGGAAAAGTCACGTTCGGATCGCGTTCCGCCGATCTGATGTCATAGCCACCATGGCGAACCCGAAGCTCTGATGCGGGCGTTGAGGAAGGAATCTCGGAGAGCACCGGCGCGGAGGCCATGAACTCGGAGATTCTCGCGACGGCCTCCTCCTGGGTCATAGCGGTCTCCCCGAACGGTCGTGGATCGTCGTCCCTGAGGAAATGTCCTGATGTCGTGAGAAGGCCAACTCTCGCTTTCGTCAAGGGAATATCGAGCGGAGTGAAGGGGCCACTGCTGTATTCGTGCTTTGGGGGTGGGGCGTCGGGCGCAGGGGTGTAGCCAGCGACCTGGGCTGCGTAGGCGGCCTCGATCAGCGGCAGGATATTGCCGGTGTCATAGGCACCTCCAAGTTCATCGAGGAGCGTCCGTAGAAACGACGCGACCTCGTCGTCTGAGAGCCCCTTGAAGAACTTGAAGTTCAGGTCGTTCCGAGTCCCATACGAGAATGACGTGCGGAAGGTCTCGAGGGACTCAGGCTCATTGTTCTCCATCCGGAGCACCCTAATGGAGAACGCTCGTGTGGCAGATCACTAGCGGCCCTTCGTCGCCTTGACGATTGCTGAGTGCATCCCGTCTGCCACGCTGTGGGTTGCTTCGATTGAGACGTCCGTGAATCCTACGCGTTCGAGTCCGTCGCGGTACTCATCGAAACTGAGCGCACCGGCAATACATCCAACCCAGCTCCCGCGCTCAACTCTGTCATCAGGGGAGAGATCGTCATCGGCAACGACATCCGAAATCCCGATTCTTCCACCCGGCCTGAGGACGCGATGCATCTCGGAGAGCACGGCGGGTTTGTCAGCGGACAAGTTGATCACACAGTTGGAGATCACAACGTCGACGGCACCGTCCTCGATGGGTATGTCCTCGATCGTCCCTCTACGAAACTCGACATTCGTTGCGCCTGCCTCATCCTGATGCTTACGGGCAAGATCGAGCATCTCGTCTGTCATGTCAATCCCGTACACAAAGCCAGTCGGACCGACACGCTTGGCGGACAGCAGCACGTCGATGCCGGCACCTGATCCGAGATCGAGAACGGTCTCTCCTGGCTCAAGTTCCGCCACAGCGGTTGGATTGCCGCAGCCCAGGGAGGCGAGTGCGGCGCCATCAGGGACATCGAGGAGGTCGGCCGCCTCGTAGAGCAACGTACCAAATTTATCCGCATCCGAGGACTCAAACGCGTCCGATGCGCTCGTGTCACAGCAATCGCTGTCGCAACACGAGGAGTCGACACTTTTGGCCGCCTCGGCATAGCGCTGGCGCACCTTCTCGTGAATCTCGCTGGTTGCCATGGTGTACCTTCCCTTGCATATCGATGGCTGTCTATGTGGACCGACCATATCAATCATATAGATGGATGTCAATATGGAATTGGTCAGCCGGGAAGGCTCAGCGTGATCGCTGTGCTGAGTTCGTCACGTTCGTCAGTGCCGATTCGAAAGACATCGCCGGAGTCAAGTTCGAGTTCGACTGCATCCAACCCCCACACGTTGTACATCCACCCGTCCGTGATCTTTCGTACTCCCCATCCCTGGACCCATGAGTTCCTGACCTGACGAACATGCGCCACGTCTGAGAGTTGGATCACTCTGTGTGGTTTACCAAGGCCAAAGGTTGCCATGACGCCGCCGTGTGCGACCGTGACTTTGAGCTTGCTGAACCAGAACGTGAGAGCCACGATGAAGACGAGGAAGGACGCGATCAGTACTCCAATCCAGCGGGACTCCTCGAATGCCGATTGAACTGATCCCCACATGAGTGCCACCAGAAGCCCCGTTGTCAGGATTCCTGTGTAGCCATACTGGGTGTGGTGGTACTCCATCGACCTTCAGTATCGCGCGAGTAGCATCGTTCCCCGTGGAGTCTCCAACTAGCAGTTCAACATTTGACCGCGTTGTCGATCTCGTGCCCGAGCTCTCGCAGGCTTCGGAGCGCACCGTCAGCGTGCTGTCGGGTGGGCTGACTAACACCAGCTACCTCGTTGTTACAGAGGATGCCCAGTTCGTGGTCCGCATCGGATGTGACAATGCCCCAACTCTGGGGATCGACCGTGTTGCGGAGCAGGAGGCGATCACATTGGCCGAAGAGGCAGGCATTGCGCCTGAACTCCTCTTGTTCACCCAGCCTGAAGGCCATCTCGTCACCCGATACCTCTCCGGAGCGCATGGGTTTTCGGTTGATGAGTTCGTCGCGCCGACTGTGGTTGCTCGGGTTGCCGCGCTGCTGCGCGATGTACACGGACTTGGCTCGGTCGATCGAAGATTTGACCCGTACGCTGATATTCACCGATGGATGAACCTCCTCCGTTCGAGGGGGGCCTCACTTCCGGATCGGCTTGGACCGCTCCTTCCCCTCGTGGAAGAGACTGAGCGGAAATTGGCTCATGCGCCAGCACCGGAATCGGTGCTCTGCCACAACGATCCGTACCACCTCAACTTCCTTGACGATGGTTCGTTGTGGCTGATCGATTGGGAGTACGCCGGCATGGGTGACGCGATGTATGACCTCGCCGGAATTGGGTACCGGCTTGACAGTGAAGGAAAAGATCACCTGCTCACGTCGTACTTCGGCGGAGTCGAGCCCGCTGCTCGAGAGCATCTCGAAGCTCTTGTCCCTGTCTACATCTGCTGGAACGCTGTGTGGTCCCTCGTGGAGGCTGACGACGGCATGGCCGGTTTCGACTATGTCAACCTCGCCTCAGAGTTTCTCGACTGGCTACCGTATCGATCGTGACGGACCAGAGCAACGAGACCAAGACTGGAAGGGCGACGATCGTCCTGGCGATCCTGTCCGCAGCGATGTTCATCTATGTGATCGACACGACGATCATGAACGTGTCGATCTCGGCGCTCGTCGAGGACCTTGACACAACGGTTGGCGCGGTACAGACGGCGATCACCCTCTACACGCTGACAATGGCCGCTTTCATGTTGACCGGAGGAAAGCTCGGGGATATCTGGGGGTCAAAACGGGCGTTTCGCATCGGTCTGGTCATCTACGGCATTGGAACGATGATTACCGCCCTGGCGCCGAGTATCGGGTTCATCATCCTTGGCTGGTCCGTCCTCGAGGGTCTGGGATCAGCGCTCATCGTGCCGGCCATCAACACTCTCGTTCGCGCGAACTTCAAAGGGACCAAGAGGGCATCTGCATACGGAACCCTGTTTGGCGTTGCGGCCGCCGGAGCGGCGTTCGGGCCGCTGGTTGGCGGGTGGCTCACCACAAATCTCAGCTGGAGGTATGCATTTGCGGCTGAGGCGGTAATCGTGGTGATCGTGCTTCTTACCTCGGGTCTCATCGTCGATGCACCCAAGGTGATTCCAAAGCCGCGGTTGGACGTCGTTGGCGTCGTCCTCTCAGCCACAGGGCTTGCCATGTTTGTCTATGGCGTTCTCCAAACCACCACACGTGGATGGAACGATCCGCTCGTCATCGCCCTCATCCTGGGTGGACTGGCAGTGATCGGTGCATTCGTCTGGTGGATACGCAGGCAGGACGCAGCAGGAAGGCCGGTGCTCGTGCATCCGACGATCTTCAAGCACCGATCGATCAGCGCGGGACTCCCGATACTTTCGACACAAACGTTCGCCCAGGCAGGTCTCCTCTTTCTCATACCCGTGTTCACCCAGTCGGTCCTCGGTTTTGACGCGTTCGAGACCGGTCTTACATTGCTCCCGCTCTCGATTGGGGTGCTGGCAACCTCAACGCTGACACCACCCCTTGGGCGTAGGTTCTATCCGAAGTACATCATCCAACTCGGGCTCGTCCTGCTCTTCATTGGCGGGTATGTGCTGGCGAAGTCGCTTGCGACAGCGACCGAAGGATGGGACATGGCTCCTGGCCTGTTCATCGCCGGCATCGCGATCGGAATCATCGCTGGACAGCTTCCGAATCTGATCCTTTCAGGTGTCGATCAGGATGAGGCGAGCGAGGCTTCGGGTCTCCAGGGCACGGCACAGAACCTTGGCATGGCGCTCGGCACGGCAGTGATCGGCACCGTGATTCTGAGCGTTGCCCTTACCTCCATCGGCAACCAGGTTGAGGACTCATCGACGGTTCCCGATGATGTCAAGGACGAGATCGCCATGGTCGTCGAGCGGCCATTCGAGACGGCAGATGCTGCGCTGCTGGGCGAGAGTATTGCGGAACTTCCCGCAGACCAGCAGGCCGAACTCGAGGAGATCTACGACACGGGTACGTTGCACGGCTTCCAGGGAGCGATTCTCGCTGGCGGGATAGTGGCGCTGCTCGGGGCTCTTCTGGCGTTCCGGTTGCCGAAGAAGAAGCTTGCATCCGAGCCAACGACCGAGAAGAGGATCGAAGAGGTGGTCCGAAACACCACACTTCCGGGCTTGCAGTTGGAAATGAGCGATCTGGAGGGGACGCCAGAACTCTGACCGCGGCCTCATCGGGCTCTGTCTGATTGCGTCTGTTGCCGTAGCAAACGGTCTGGAGATTCTTCACCAGGACCGAGACTTCGATCGTATCGCTGACGCAATGGGTTCGCTCGAAATCGCATAGGGGCCGTCCGCGTGTCAGCGCGTCTGTACCTAGTGTTGCAGGGGCAGTGCCAGCTCGCGGAAGGGAAGATGAATGACGGTCGTGGTGGACGGTTCGCCGATCACAGTGGATGATGTCGTCGCTGTGGCGCTTGGGAGCGCCACAGCAGTTGCGGGTACCGATCTCGATCAACGGATGGAACCGGCCCGTGCGCTCGTGGAGCGTGTCGTGGATGACAATGAGACCGTCTACGGCATCACGACAGGCTTCGGTGCCCTCGCGAACACTCGGATTCGGCCCGATCAGGCATCTGAGATGCAGTACGACCTCCTCCGTTCCCACGCGGCTGGCGTCGGGCCGTATGTCGAACCTGAGATCGTCCGCGCGATGCTCCTATGTCGGGCGCGAACCCTTGCCCAGGGATATTCGGGTGTCCGTCCCGAGATCGTTCGCTTCCTTCTCGAGATGCTTGATAGAGACATCATCCCCGCGGTGCCGTCACAGGGATCCGTGGGTGCCTCGGGTGACCTGGCGCCGTTCGCCCACCTCGCACTTCCGATTATCGGTGAGGGAGAGATTCTCGTTGATGGCGTGGCGGTCCCTTCGGGTCCCGTGTTGGAGGAGGCCGGTATTGAGCCGCTCGAACTTCTTCCCAAAGAGGGTCTGAGTCTGCTCAACGGCACGGAGGGCATGCTTGCCCATGGCTGTCTTGCGATACACAGAGCGGCTCAGCTTGTTGACGCCACGGACTCCGCTGCTGCCCTGAGCGTTGAAGCCCTCATGGGCTCATCCAGACCTTTTGAGTATCGAATCCAGGCGCTCCGTCCGCATCCGGGCCAAGCGATATCGGCCGCCAGGATCCATGCACTGCTGCAGGGATCCAAGATTGATGCTTCGCACCACGACGACTTCGCGCACAAGGTCCAGGATGCCTACAGCTTGCGTTGTGCGCCTCAGGTCCATGGGGCAGTTCGCGACACGATCGAGCACGCACGGTCCGTGTTCGAGATCGAGTTAGGATCTGTGGTCGACAATCCAATCGTGTTCGCAGCGGACGGTGATGTTGTGTCGGGCGGGAACTTCCATGGACAACCTCTTGCCTTCGTACTCGACTTCGTGGCGATTGCTGTTACCGAACTCGGGTCCATTTCAGAGCGCCGTGTTGACCGCCTTCTCGACCCGCACCGGTCGTCGGGGCTCACCCCGTTTCTCGCCACGAACCCGGGTGTGTCCTCCGGGTACATGATCACCCAGTACACGGCTGCCGCGATCGTTGCTGAGAACCGCGTGCTTTCGCACCCCGCCTCCGTCGAATCGATTCCGACGTCGGGGATGCAGGAGGATCACGTGTCGATGGGTTGGGGAGCTGCGCGCAAGCTCGAAATGGTGCTCACCAATACCGCACGCGTTATCGCAGTTGAATTGATGTGCGCCGCCCAGGGTATCGAGCAGCGGCCGATGGATCCGGCGCCAGGCACCAGGCGTGTGCATGACACCGTTCGATCGGTGTGTGCCCCGCTCGTTGAGGATCGCCCACCCGGACCAGACATCATGAGGATTGCGGCGTTGATCGAGACCGGAGCGTTCGACCCCGAAGAGGAGGACTGATGCACGACGCCAAGAACCCTGCCTTTGAGTATGGAAGCGGTCCGAGGAGTTTCAGCGCCCCGCGTGGCACAGAGCTCAACACGAAGGGATGGCATCAGGAAGCAGTGCTTCGATGCCTGCTCAACAACCTGGACCCCGAGGTGGCTGAGATACCGGAGGAGCTCGTCGTCTACGGTGGTCGAGGCAAGGCAGCAAGGAACTGGGATGCGTTCGATGCCATCGTGAAGACCCTCACCGAACTCGAGGACGACGAGACGCTTCTTGTTCAATCGGGAAAGCCGGTTGGGAGATTTCGCACGCATGTGATGGCACCGCGCGTCCTGATCGCAAATTCCAACCTTGTGCCCGATTGGGCGACATGGCAACACTTCTGGGACCTCGAAGATGCCGGTTTGATGATGTATGGGCAGATGACTGCTGGGTCGTGGATCTACATTGGGACGCAGGGGATTCTCCAAGGTACCTATCAGACGTTCGTCGTCATCGCTGACAGGCTCTTTGGCGGATCGCTCAAGGGAACGCTCACGCTGACAGCAGGACTTGGCGGGATGGGCGGCGCCCAGCCGCTCGCGATCACGATGAACGGAGGCGTGTGTCTTGCGGTGGACGTCGATCCAGAGCGCATCCAGAAGCGACTTGAGACCCGCTACGTTGACGAGCTTGCTCCGAATCTCGATGCTGCTGTTGATCGGGCCCTCGAAGCAAAGGCAACAGGCGAAGCAGTATCCATTGCTGTGGTTGGGAATGCAGCAGACGTCTTCCCAGAGTTACTCGCGCGTGGAGTTGACATTGACATCGTCACGGATCAAACATCCGCCCACGATCCACTCAACGGGTACATCCCTGCTGGCCTGACGCTGGTTGAGGCCGCTGCGTTGCGGGCAGAGGAGCCCGAGGACTACATCGAACAGGCGAGAGGATCAATGGCGAGACACTGTGAGGCAATGGTCGGCTTCCAGGACGGAGGCGCCGAGGTGTTCGACTACGGCAACAACCTGCGCGGAGAAGCGATCGAGGGCGGATTCGATAACGCGTTTGCCTATCCAGGATTCGTGCCTGCGTACATCCGCGATCTGTTCTGTGAGGGCCTTGGGCCGTTCCGGTGGATTGCATTGTCGGGTGATCCAGCCGATATCAAGGCAACAGATGATGCGTTGCGCGAGCTCTTTCCCGACGACGCACCGCTGATGCAATGGCTTGACATGGCCGAGGAGCGGGTCGAGTTCCAGGGTCTTCCCGCGCGAATCTGTTGGCTTGGGTACGGCGAGCGGCATAGGGCAGGCCTTGTCTTCAATGAACTCGTGAGGTCGGGGAAGGTGAGTGCACCGATCGTCATCGGAAGGGATCACCTCGATTCCGGATCCGTGGCGTCGCCATACCGCGAGACCGAGGACATGGCTGATGGCTCGGATGCTGTCGCCGATTGGCCCATTCTCAACGCCCTCCTCAACACTGCGTCCGGTGCGACATGGGTTGCAGTCCACCACGGCGGAGGCGTCGGCATCGGCAAATCCATCCATGCCGGTGCACAGGTTGTCGCGGACGGAACGGATGAAGCTGCACTGCGAATTGAACGTGTGCTCACCAACGATCCCGGAATGGGCGTGATCCGCCACGCCGACGCGGGCTATGACCGCGCCATCGAGGTCGCGAGAGAACGCGGCGTAACAATCCCGATGCTCGACGAAGTCACACCGTGACTCCGTTCTTGTGGTCCCACCTTCAGGGGGGACACGAGACGAGCGTTAGCGAGGATCGAGGGGGGAGTGTGAGCCTGCGAACCCGGTACGCGAAGACCTTGCGCGAGTCTGTGCCGTACGACGCTCGCGGGCTCGCGGTCCCCCCTGCATCGCCAAGGAACGCGAAGCGTTCCCGCTCTGCCGTCCCCCCTGAACGGGGGATGGGTTCGTGAGTCTGGTTATCACGGACATTGGTCAACTCGTCACGAATGACGAGACCCGAAACGGGTTGCTTGGTGTTGTGGAAGACGCCGCAGTTGCGATCGATGCTGGGACAATAGGCTGGGTCGGGGCCCGAGACGATCTGCCGGCTGAATACCGCTCGTATGAGATGCTCAGCGTGGGTGGTTCGGCGGTGCTCCCCGGATTCGTGGACAGTCACACGCATGCCGTGTTCGCTGGCGATCGGTCGCATGAGTTCGCAATGCGGCTCGCCGGGGCAACGTACGAGGAGCTTCAGGGGGCCGGTGGCGGTATCTACTCCACGGTCCGCGCCACACGTGGCGCAACTCTCGACGAGCTTGTCCACGCATCGCTCCCTCGCATCACGCGGATGTTTACCAATGGCACCACCACCATCGAGGTCAAGACCGGGTACGGCCTCGACATCGCAACTGAGGTCAAGATGCTCGACGCGATCGACGAGATCTGCAATGTGCTGCCGATCGACACGATTCCTACGTTCCTGGGTGCTCACGTCGTTGGTCCGGAATTCACGGAGGACCGAGGTTCCTATGTTGATCTCGTGGCTGGCGACATGATGGACGCCGTGGCCGAACGTGTGGCCTTCGTTGATGTGTTCTGCGACGAAGCAGCGTTCACGGTTGATGAAACTCGGTGGATTGCCGAAGCCGCCCGATCGCGAGATCTCGGTGTTCGCCTCCACGTTGAACAGTTGGGACACACTGGCGGAGCAGCGCTGGCAGCCAGTATCGGAGCTGTGTCCGCGGATCATCTCGACCATGCGACTGATGAGGATCTCGACGCGCTCGTTCGAGCGGGCACTGTTGCCGTCCTGCTGCCAGGCGTTTCATACTCGATGCGCGAACCGGCCCCCGATGGTCGTCGATTCTGGGATGCTGGTGTCACGGTCGCCATCGCAACTGACTGCAACCCCGGTACCGCATACATCGAGACGATGCCCTTCATCATCTCTCTCGCTGCCCTTACATCGGGCCTGACACCTGCAGAAGCTGTGTGGTCAGCGACGCGCGGTGGAGCTCTCGCACTCGGATTGCACGACCGAGCTGTACTTGCTCCCGGCATGCTTGCTGACCTCGTGATCCTCGACGCTCCCACCTACGAGCACCTGACGTACCGACCGGATGGGGGTCTGGTCACTCAGGTCATCAAACGCGGAATCGCGGTTTAGCCTCCAGACCATGTCATCCCGCCACTACTTCGACGTCGAGCATCCGATCAGGTTCGCCCATAGGGGAAGCCGGATACTCTGGCCGGAGAACACGTGGTACGCCTTTGACCACGCCGTTGAGGACTTCGGGTACCTCTATGTCGAGACGGACGTGCAGATGACTGCCGACGGTGTCGTCATCGTGTTCCACGACGACACGCTCGAACGATGCACGGACGGCGTCGGCAGGGTCGCGGACTGGACCTGGGAGGATCTTCGGGACTTTGATGCCGCACACAACTTCACACCCGACGGCGAGTCATTTCCGTTGAGAGGGACCGGTATTGGCATCTCGCGGCTTGACGACACTTTCGACCGGTACCCGGATCTGTGTCTGAACATCGATCTCAAGGCAGACGGAAGCGAATGGGCGGTTGCGGAGGTGATCAGGAAGATGGGGCGAGAGGACACAGTGTTGGTCGGGTCCTTCTCCGACGCAAGAATCGCGAAGTTCCGCAGAGTCACAAAAGGGCGCGTCGCCACGTCAGCGGGACCGCGCGATTCGATTGCGATGTACGCAGCATCTCGGATCGGTAGGGCGGCGCCCGCGCGAGGCGATGCATATCAGCTGCCGTACAAGACAAGGGGCGTGGCAGCAGACAGACGGCTTATCAATGCTGTTCATCGCGCCGGGAAACAGATCCATCTCTGGACGGTGAACGACCGCGATGAGATGGAGAAGTTTCTCGACCTCGATGTCGACGGGATCATCACAGACAGGCCGGACATCCTCAACAAGGTATTGGAGGAGAGAGCAAATGCGCAAGGGTGAGTTCGTTGGAGAGATCGTTCGACTTCAGGTGCAACGCGTGCCGATCAAGGTCAAGACCATCGGCTATCTCCCTGATGAGATTCTTGCTGTCGAAAGGGCATCGGTCGACGCGTGGGGGATGCTTGGATGGCACGAAGGCGCATGGGTGGTCGACGCCCACAACCGAGCGCACCCGTCTCGCCGTGGGGGTGGAAAGAGATCCCTGTCGATCGGGTTCACTGGCCACTACGCAGCGATGGCGGAACGGTTTGGAGATGCTCCGATCGGGATCGCTGGCGAGAACGTGATCGTCGATGGTCCTGCGCTGTGGCTATCGGACCTTGGGGAGGGGCTTGTCGTAGAACTCCCTGAAGATGAGCTTCTCCTCGAACGCCCACGAGTTGCTGCACCGTGTGCTGAGTTCACGAGCTTCATGCTCGGCCTTGACAGTGTTGCCCCCGTTTCCGAGATCGGGGATGCCCTTGCAGATCTCCACGATGGTCGGCGCGGATTCATCGTTGCGGCTGACCACGCCTCCTCACCGGTCGAGCTCTCGCTGGGAAGCAAGGTGTACCTGTCGCGATAGGCCATACGGGAATGCAAGACGGCCTCTTGGGTTGTTTGTGGTATCGCCGTGCGTCAATGAGACAGCATGAGGGACTTGGAGTGAAATCAGTGATCATCACCTTCGCAGGTAGCACTCGGAGGCAGTCGCTCAACAAGATGCTTGCCATCAGCGCAGCGGTTGAGGCCAAAAGACTTGGTGCCGAGGCGCTCTTCGTGGATCTTGCTGAGTACCCCCTGCCTCTCTACAACGAGGATTTTGAAGATCTTGAAGGGATCCCTGCGAATGCCCTGGCTCTTGGTGAGCTGATACGACATGCTGATGGGCTCTTCATAGCGTCTCCCGAATACAACGGTGCGTACTCCGCGCTGCTGAAGAACATGCTCGATTGGCTGTCGAGAATCGATCGCAACATTCTGTCGCGACCGACGGCAATCGCAAGCGCGTCGCCCGGTCGGAGGGGAGGAGCGAATGGTCTTGATGCGCTTCGGGCGGTATTGGAGCACATGAGGGCGCCCGTCATGGTGCACCAACTCTCGGTGCCCAACGCAGACGTGGCACTCAACGGGTCCAATGGAGTGGACGCCAACACAACGGAGGCCATCCGCGATGTGATCGGGTCACTTCTTCGTCAATCCCAACTGGCGAAATCATCGGTCACCGCCGCGTAGCAATAGCTAG
>JAMBLH010000012.1 GCA_023336875.1 Actinomycetes bacterium | reverse complement strand
GTGCGTATGTACTCCTCGATGAGAGCTTTGAGAACTTCTGATCTGCGGTCGTCGAGCATCCTTGAAAGTTAGCAATCAACGGCGGAGACTGATAACGCTTCCCTGATGACGGCGTCCGCCATCATCGGCTTGACCACACGCAATCTGCCTGACTTCGATTCGAGTATCCCCGCCTGGATCAGCCTCATGCCCTCCTGCGAAGCGGCAAATCGGCGCGCAGTCGGTGTCAGAGGGGTCCCCGCTGCAAGCCTGAGGCCGACCATGAGCCGATCCCTCTCCTGGTCGGCAGCGCTGAGACTCTCCGTGCCGAGTCTCGGCCTCTTCCCGGCATGGACCGCTTCGATGTACCGGTCAGGCCTCGGATGATTCCTCGACCTCATGCCCCGGCGATGATCGTGGGCTCCCATCCCGAATGCCACGTACTCCCCGTGTGCCCAGGTCGAGAGGTTGTAGCGACACGCGTGACCTGCAATGGCATGGTTCGAGATCTCGTAACGAACAAACTCGTGGCGTCCAGCCACCTCCTCGAACCGTTCGTACCGACCGGCCTGGACATCATCGTCGGGTGCCTCTGCTCCCAGGGCGATGGTGCGCGAGAGTTCCGTTCCCGGTTCAACAGTGAGAGAGTACGTCGAGATGTGATCGGCTCCAGCCCGCATTGCCAGGCACACCGTTCGATCCCATGAATCGTCCGTCTCGACCGGATGGCCGAAGATGAGGTCGATACCAACGGAGACCAGTCCACAGGCCCTGGCCCCAAGTACGGCACTTTCAATCATCTCAGGTGTGTGGACCCTTCCCAGCGCCATGAGCACATCAGGATCGAAGGACTGCGCACCGATGGACACACGGGTGAATCCTGCGTCAACGAGTCCGATGCCGAACTCCTCCGACCAGTCCTCTGGGTTGACCTCGAGACTCAATTCAATGCCGTCGTTCAGACCGAACTGCCGATCCAACGCGTCAATGACCCTTGCAAGCTGCTCCGGCGCAAGGCGTGACGGCGTCCCTCCACCGAAATTGATCGCATCGAGCGGGCCGAACTCCGTCTCCATAGCAATCTCAGCGACAAGGGCATCCACGTAGTCGGCGTGGCTCACGCCACCGCTACTCGACTCATCCACGATGGCAAAATCACAGTATGGGCATCGGCGTCGGCAGAACGGCACGTGCACATACGCCGACTTCCATTGCGAAGCAAGATCGGCAAGCACCGGGTCGTCTGGCCGATACACCTGCACGTGTTCAGTCCTCGGAGATCCTGAGCGCCGCCACGAATGCTTCTGGGGGCACCTCAACGCTACCGACCATCTTCATGCGCTTCTTGCCCTCCTTCTGCCGCTCGAGGAGCTTGCGCTTACGGGTGATATCTCCCCCGTAGCATTTTGCGGTGACATCCTTGCGTTTGGCCTTAACGGTCTCCCTGGCAATGATGCGCGAGCCAATCGCTGCCTGGATCGGAACGTCGAAGAGCTGGCGGGGAATCAATTCGCGCAGCTTGTGCACCATTGCCCGACCGTACGTGTACGCAGTGTCCTTGTGGACGATCGTGGAGAACGCGTCGACGGACTCGGAGTTGAGCAGGATGTCGACCCGGACAAGATCAGATGGCCGATAGTCGTCCGGTTCATAGTCGAGCGATGCATACCCTCGGGTACGAGACTTCAGGAGGTCGAAGAAGTCGAAGACGATCTCTGCAAGCGGCATCAGGTAGTGGAGTTCCACCCGTTCTGTGCTGAGGTAGTTCATCTCCCCCATCTCGCCACGTTTGGATTGCACAAGTTCCATCACAGTTCCTATGTACTCCGACGGTGTGATGATCATCACCTTGACATACGGCTCCTCGATGGAATGCAACATACCCGGCTCCGGCAGGTCCTGAGGACTGTGGACGATGCTCGTGCTTCCATCGGCAAGATTCGCCCTGAATTCCACCGACGGCGCCGTAGCCACAAGATCGAGGTCATACTCCCGTTCGAGGCGTTCCCTCACGATCTCCATATGCAGCAGGCCAAGGAACCCGACTCGAAATCCGAAGCCAAGAGCGCGACTGGTTTCGGCCTGGTACAGGAGCGAAGAATCATTCAATCGCAGCTTGTCCAGGGCCTCGCGCAACCTCTCAAAATCATCTCCGTCGGTCGGAAACAACCCGGAGTACACCATCGGCTTTGGCTCGGCATAGCCCGCAAGTGCAGTCTCCGCTGGCGTTCCAGCGTGGGTGATGGTGTCGCCAACACGGATGACGTCGATGTCCTTGACGCCGGTGATGAGATATCCGACCTCGCCGGCCTCGAGACGTTTCGTTCTCTCCATTGCCGGCCTGCGAACACCGATCTCGTCGGCTTCGAGATCGGCATCCCGTGCCATGAGACGGACACGGTCGCCCTCGGCAAGAACACCGTCCACAACTCTGACGAGGGCAACAACGCCACGGTACGTGTCGTAGTAGGAATCGAACACGAGCGCGCGCAGCGGGCCATCAAGATCCCCTCCTGGTTCGGGAAGCTGCTTAACGACGACGTCGAGAAGCTCGTCAATGCCTTTCCCAGATTTGGCTGACACCCACACAACATCTTCCTTTGAGCCGCCAAGAATGCTGACGAGCTCACCCGCTACTCGATCGGGATCCGCTGCAGGCAGGTCGATCTTGTTGACGACAGGGATCACCTCCAGACCGCTCTCGATCGCGAGGTACGCGTTCGCGAGCGTTTGCGCCTCCACTCCCTGTGACGCGTCGACGAGGAGGAGGGCACCCTCACAGGCCTCAAGCGATCTCGATACCTCGTAGGAGAAATCGACGTGGCCAGGCGTGTCGATGATGTTGAATTCGTAGGGCAGCCCGTTGCCAGACTGGTAGTCGATCCGCACCGCGTTTGCCTTGATCGTGATCCCCCGCTCGCGCTCGAGGTCCATCTCATCAAGGAGTTGCTCACGCATGTCGCGCTCTGATATCGCGCCGGTGCGCTCAAGCAGACGATCGGCAAGAGTTGACTTCCCGTGGTCGATGTGGGCGATGATGCTGAAGTTGCGGATGCGCGATTGATCCAAGAGAAATCTCCGGCTGGGACATATTGAGTGTACCGTTGTCCTGCTCTGGTGCTAACATCCAAGCGACTCCAACCACCTCGTGAGGTTCTTTCGTTATGGCCAATATCCAATCCAAGATCAAGCGCAACAAGCAGAATCACGTTCACCAGGAGCGGAACAAGGCGATTCGCTCAGAATTGAAGACGCGTGAGCGCGAAACACTGGCCGCGGCTGAGGCGGGCGACGCAGCGAAGGCTGAAGAGATGCTCCTGCAGACCCAGAAGCGCACAGATATGGCCGTTACCAAGGGTGTGCTGCACATGAAAACAGCTTCTCGCCGCAAATCACGCCTCACCGTCAAGGTGCGATCGCTCCTCTCCTGAGCGATCAGACGAACTCAGAGGACTCCATGTCAGAAGTCAAAGGCACCCTTCTTACGCCCGCTGCGCTGGTCAAGTTGCAGGATGAGCTCGAACTCCTCACCACGACCGGTCGCGACGAGGTAGTCGCACGTATTGCCGAAGCGCGAAGCCACGGCGATCTCAAGGAGAACTCCGAGTACGACACAGCAAAGAACGATCAGGGGCTCATGGAGGCCAGAATCCGTCAGCTCAAGCACATCATCGATCACGCAGAAGTGCTTGAGGTCGGCGAATCGGACGTCGTGATGATTGGATCTGTCGCAACCGTGATCGACGACGACGGCGATGAACTCGACTTCTTCATCGCGGCGTCAGAGAACAAGGTTGCCGACCTTCTCCTTGCCTCCCCCGACAGCCCACTCGGTGCGGCTCTCCTTGGCGCACGACCTGGCGATGATGTCGACTACGAGGCCCCGGGTGGCACCTTCACCTACCACGTGAAAGCGATCAGACCCTACGAGGCCTGATCGCCGACACACGACGTACGACATACGACCTAGGATTGTTCTTGTCGTCTGTCGTCTGTCGTCTGTCGTCTGTCGT
>JAMBLH010000011.1 GCA_023336875.1 Actinomycetes bacterium | reverse complement strand
TAGATGACGGCCGATGTCCACCAAGCCGGTGTTCCGTCGCTACCAAGGGGCACATGATTGTCATCGATATCGTATCCCATCTGATCGAGAGAATAGGCGGACTGGCGCTATCGACGGCTCGCGGTGCTTCATTCCGAGGACCGCCGGCGCAGCCATACTGTTGGCATGCCCATCATCGAGTCGCGGCGTCGCGGAGTGTTCACAGGACTGCTGTTCTCCGCGATGGGTGTGGGGACGTTCGTGGCGCTTTCTCTCGGAATCCTCGCAGTCGTGTTCATCGAGGACCTCGGGATCACGAGGGCGCAGCTCGGTCTTGTTTTTGCCGTCAACACGGTCGGTGCCGCTGTGCTGTCGCCAGTTATCGGGCGAGTGACAGATCGGATAGGGGGTCGGAGCGCTCTTGTCGTTGTGTCGATCTCAGCGGCAGTTGCGTTTCTCCTGCTCGGTATTGCCTCGTCCCTTGCCGTGCTTGTTGCTGGCTCCATGGTCGGAGCGATTGCCCAAGCGGGTTCGAACCCCGCAACCAACAAGCTGATCGCGGAGGATCTTCCGTCGGGATCGCAGGGGATCGTGACAGGGATCAAGCAGTCGGGAGTTCAAGCGTTCGTCTTCATCGGTGGTCTCATGCTTCCTGCAATGGCACTTGCGTGGGGTCGGCCGAGTGGATACGCCGTGTTTGCGGTCTTCGCGTTTGCGTTGGCCATGTTTTCGATCTGGTTCCTTCCCCGCTCGGCCGGACCCAAGGCAAGATCTACGACGCATTCTGGTGGTCGACTCCCAGCGGCGATCTGGTGGATCACCGCGTACGGATTCCTATTGGGTGTCAGCGGATCCGCGACGGTTCTGTTCGCGTTGTTTGCGACCGAGAGCCTTGGGCAGTCGATCGTCGTTGGTGGCGCGGTGGCTGCAGTCGTGGGCCTCGCCGCAATGCCTGCAAGGATCCTATGGGCACGTCATGCAGAGATACATGGCGCCTACCGATCCTCGCTCGTTGTCATCGCTCTCCTTGGTGTTGGAGCTTCCCTGTTGTTGATGGCCGCTGGGCACGGACCGTGGTGGCTCGTATGGGTTGCTGCAGTGATGACTGGCGTTGGGCCATCGTCGTGGAACTCGGTCGGCATGTTGGGCCTGATCGTCTTCGCCGGTCCGGAGAAGGCGGGTCGCGCCTCTGGAGTGGTCCTCTCCGGATTTCTCGTCGGCCTGGGAATTGGGCCGCCCATCTTCGGTTGGATCGTCGACACCACAGGCAGCTACACACCAGTGTGGGTCGCGTCCCTGGTCGCCGCGCTCCTAGGACTCGTCACCATGCTCGCCTGGCCATCCCCCACCCCACCGCGAGCCCGGGGCTCGACACGACACTGAGTGCGGTTGTGAGCCCAGAGAGCGGTTGGATCATGTCACTCGAGCCACACCCAGCCATACGGTTCAAGCGTCACGGATGTTGGCGTGATCGTCGCTCTTCCGGCCACCACATCGCCTCCAGCACTTCGCACAGATCTGACCTCGGCCGTGAAGTTGGCGAACATCGTGACGCGGCCGCGCCTGTATCCCAGGACACCCCGATCGCCTGTTTCGACCAGATCCAGTGGTGCGGTGCCCATTTCTGTGGGTCGAAGTGAGATGAGATCGCGCATCCAGTTCAGGAGCGAACCGCCATCGGATTGCTGATCTGCGACGTTCACCGCGCTGGGCCCGTAGGCGGGATCGTGGATGACCGGCTGATAGAAGCGAGAGGGATCGGCCGAGGACCATCCAGCGGACGGCGTTGCGTCCCACTGCATTGGCGTGCGCAAGCCGTCGCGGTCGGGGAGATGGACGTTGTCTCCCATGCCAATCTCGTCGCCGTAGTAAATGATTGGAGTGCCTGGCAGACTCATCAACACTGCGTTGAGCAGTTCAACCCTGCGTCTGTCCCCTCCCAGAAGCGGGCCCAGTCTTCGGCGAATGCCGACATTCCTGCGCATTTCGGGTTCCGGGGCATAGTGACCGTTCAACACGTCACGCTCTGATTCTGTGACCATCTCAAGCGTCAGCTCATCGTGGTTGCGAAGGAACACTGCCCACTGAGCGCCGTCGGGGATCTCGGGCATCGCCGCAAGCGTTTCGACGATGGGAGTGGCGTCGGCAGTTG
>JAMBLH010000010.1 GCA_023336875.1 Actinomycetes bacterium | reverse complement strand
GTCTCCGCTACTTCTCCAGAGGTGAACGATCCGGACTGAGTGCAATAGAGCGGAGCCACCAATCCGAACCCGACGAAGAAGCCGATGACGCCGACCAGCACAGGCCAGAACACCCTTGGTCGGCCACGGAAGGGCGCAAGCAGAACCAGGGTGATGCCGGTGACCAGAAACGGGGCACCTATCGTGAACATGCCGAGGAAGCCGAAGATCACCAGAGCTCCGACAAGCACCCAGTACGCGATGTTCGCCCTCGATGATCTAGTCGTCACTCATGTGCCCTTCACCAGCCAGGCTGCTCGCGTAAATCTCCACTGGGTGTCTGACAACGTATCCGTCATCAAGGAAACGTCGGAGCTGCATCTCACAGCCGGCGTTGGCGGATGCCACGAGGGTTGCACCGGTGTTGGCAACGGCAGTGGCCTTTCTTCGTCCGAGTTCCGAACTCGTGTCCGGGTGGTCGACCAGGTATGTTCCTGCCGCACCACAGCAGAGGCCACCACGATCGGCGTCGACGACGTCGTAGCCCGCGGCCCACAGAACCGTGCGAGGTTGCTCAATAATACCCTGGCCGTGTTCGAGATGACATGGGTCCTGCACGGCAACCAACTCTCCGTTGCCTTCCAGGACGGGTAATCGGCCGTCGTCGATGGCTTCCGCAACAACCTGAGTGACGTCGAGCACTTTATGGCCGAACTCTGGATCGTCCTTCAGATGCGCACCGCAGCCAGCCACATCCACGACGACTACTTCCGCGTCGCGGAGGGCAGCACGGTTCTGTTCCGCCATCTTCTCTGCCCCATCGATGAATCCATCATGTGCAGCCAAAGCGCCACAACAGGTCTGGCTCGATGGCGCCTCAACCCTGTATCCCGCGGCAACGAGCACCTCGATCGTTGCCTGGTGGATGTCGGAGAACCACGCATCGGCAACGCAACCGATGAAGAGTGTTGCTACGGGGCCCTCCCCTGGTCCCCAGCTTCCGCCACGAGCTGAGCGTTCCGGGAGCGGAATCGTGCGGAGCCCTCGGCTCGCGAGGCCAAGCCGCTGTAGCAATCCCAGTGCGATCGCACCGCTCCGCAAGAGGGGAATTGTCCTGAGCGCCGTCGTGACTCCAAAACGGCGCAGGCGGCCCTCAACAGAGGGCGTCTGAGCCCTGACTTCGGCGGTTGCGCCCTCGATAATCCGGCCAAAAGGCACGAGAGAGGGGCAGGCTGTTTCACACGCTCGGCACTGCAGGCAGAAATCGATGATCTCACCGAATCGTTCGTCAACCGGGGCAATGCCTTGATCCACCGCGTCGATAGCTGCGAGGCGGCCCCTCGGTGACGCCGTTTCATCACCAGTGAGTCGATACGTTGGGCATACAGGCAGACAAAGACCGCAGGTGACGCAGGAATCGAGGTCGACACGTTCCGGTGGAAGTACCGTGATCCAACCCATCAGAGACCCCCTGGTAGCACACCGGGATTGCAGATACGATCTGGATCGAAGAGTTTCTTGAGACGAAGCTGAATCGCTGCCGTCGATGGGATCGCTCGCCACCTCGAGAACGATGCGCTCAGCGGACCTCGCCTTCGTACCACGAGCGATCCGCCGATTGACTCGGCCCAGGTTCTGAGAGCAACGATTTGTGTCTCATCGACGGTGCTCCATCCGGCATCCACCACACCAACGCCGTGTTGTGCAACGAATCGTGACGCACCGAGATCGCGCACGCGTGCGACCACCTCGGGCACCAGACGGGCGGGCACATTAACCGCGATCACTACTGACTGATCCAACGGCATCGGCCAGCTGTAGCCCTCGACAGCTGGTCCTTGCTCGGTGGGAACATCTGCGTCGGAGAGATAGACGGAACCACCGCGCTCAGTCTCGAGTACAGCTGTCGGTTGATACAGGACGGTTGCCAGCAATGCTGGATCCTCGACAGACAAGGTCCGCGGAGCCGAGGAATCAGGCCAGAGTTTCAGGGCGATCTCTGCAATGAAGCCGAGCGCACCGTTGGAACCTGTCACAAGACGTGGAATGTCATAACCGGTGACGTTCTTGACGAGCTGCCCGCCAGCGTGGACCACCTCGCCGTAGCCCGTGACGATCGTGACTCCTATAACCCTGTCCCTTGTTGGGCCATATCGATGCCTCCGATATCCGGAGGCGCCCGAAGCAATGACGCCGCCAACGGTCCTCTCGGGAGATGTCTCTGGCAGCACCGCCGTGTGTTGTCGCTCTCGAAGGACGTCATCGAGTTCTTCCAGTGTTGTGCCGCATTTGACAACGACCGTCAGATCGTCCGGCCTGTAGTCGACGATGCCAGCAAGCCCCAATGTCGAGACGACCCTGTGGTCGTCAGGTATAGGAGTCGTGCCTGAGCCTGTGAACCACAACGGTCGCTTGTCATTTCTGGCTTCATCGATGAGCGACAAAATATCTGGTATGGACGATGGAGTTGCGCGGTTCACAATCGAACACCCTTCGCATCGAAGCAGCGCGACCCCTCAGGTAATACCTTGTGGGGGTTCATCATCCCCGCATCATCGAACGCCTCGCGCACGCGTGCCTGGGCATCGAGGTCGATATCAGAGAAGACGAGATTCATGAGGCCTCGCTTCTCAAGCCCGATGCCATGCTCACCCGACAGAGACCCTCCGGCATCGATCGACACTCGTACCATCTCAGTTGCCGCCTCCTGCACCCGATCGAGCATCCCGGGTTCCTTCGCATCGAAGGCGACGAGAGGATGCAAGTTTCCGTCGCCCGCATGGAAGACGTTGAGCATCTGGAGCTCGTAACGATCGCCGATCTCGTAAATCTTGGTCATGACCTCGACAAGGGCGGTGCGAGGCACCACCGTGTCGTGGAGGTAGTAGTCGGGCGCGGCCTGAGCAACGGCTCCAAAGGCGCCCTTGCGACCCTTCCATAGCAATGCGCGCTCGTCGGCGTCGGTGGCCACCCGGATCTCGATGGCATCATTGGTCTCCGAGACAGAGCGGATCACATCGACACCCGATGCAACGGTGTCAGCCGTTCCAGTTACCTCGGCAAGAAGCACTGCTCCCGCAGCAGTGGGATAGCCAGCATGCACAAAGTTCTCGACGGCCTTCACCATCGGCTGGTCCATGATCTCGAGTGCCGCGGGGATGAGGCCCGACGCAATAACACCGGACACTGCAGCTGCGGCGGCCTCTATCGTTGGAAACCCGATCAGCAGTGTTGCTACATCGGGCGCGTTCTGCGTGAGTCTGACGAGGACCCTTGTCACGATGCCAAGCGTCCCCTCCGATCCAACCACCACTGCGCGCAGATCAAGTCCTGGTTGGTCCGGCGCCTCACTTCCCACGGTGACCATCTCACCTGTGGCCGTCACCATTTCGGCGGCGTAAATGTGCGCAACGGTTGTTCCATCGGCGAGACAGTGGGGGCCCCCTGCATTGGTGCCGACGTTGCCTCCGATGGTGCAGGCCTGTTGCGATGATGGATCCGGTGCGAAATGCAGTCCGAGTGGCTCGAGTCGCTCCGAGAGATCGAGGTTGATAAGTCCTGGACCGACCCAAGCGGTGAGACCCACCTCATCGACATCGTGGATCTCGTTGAGCCTCGTGAGCACGACCAGTAGACCTGGACTCACTGGGACGGCACCACCGGCGAGTCCCGTACCGGCACCACGGGGAACGATCGGCGTTTCGTAGCGTCGCGCAATCCGAACAACTGCCGCCACCTCCTGGGCTGTCTCGGGTAGCACCGCTGCGACCACATCTCCGGTGGTTACACCAGCGTCCTTCGAAAAAACGAGAAGATCGAGAGGATGATGACGAACTCTCTCAGGACCAAGCAGGGCGATGAGCTCATCGATAAGCGTCATGTGCCGAGGGTAACGCCGTGAGAGGATCGTCCCATATGTGGTGGTCGTACGCCGCTGGCAACGAACACACGGTGAGGGACCGCAAGGTCGCCAGGGAACTCACTTGCAAGGAGTTCAGCAAGTTCTGAGTCGAATAGCTCGACCTCGGTTGCAGTGAGCGCTGACCCAACGCCATTGCAAGTTCGAACGCGGCCAAGCCACGCCTCGTGGGTGAAAGGCACGTCAATCGTGTAGCTGAAGCATTCAACCTGCCTATAGCCGCCGCGATCGAGAGCCTCGACATGTTCGGGATGAACACGACTCCCACCCGCCATTGGCCATCCTCGATTGTGCTCGAGGATCAGGTCCTCGGTGCGTCCAGCGACATTCCCTGCAATGGGAAGATACGAGAAGCTGGCGATGACAAGTCGGCCACCTGGGACCAGTACACGGCTGGCCTCACTGACAGCCGCGTCGGAGTCGAACCACCACCAGCATTGGCCAGCACTCACGATGTCGAAGCTGTCGTCCTCTCGACCTGTCGCTTCTGCCTCCCCTTTCACGAAACGTGCATCGAGCCCTTCGTCGCTCGCCAACCGCTGAGCGACCTCGAGCAGCTCGGGGGCGACGTCAAGACCCGTAGCATGAAGACCGCGTGACGCGAACCCAAGGGCGAGTGTTCCCGTTCCGGTCCCGAGATCGAGGACGCGCTGGCCGGCACTGATCCAACCTTCTTCGGTGAGCCGGTCGAAGAAGCTGTCAGGAAACCCAGGACGGAACAGTTCGTAGTCGACAGCGGTACGTCCGAAGTCGATGACCCGACCCTCGTGGTCGACATTGTCGGACGTGGTTGCCACGGTCAGGACCCGTCCGTTCTCGCGCCCCAACCGCCGCCCCCTGGCGTGAGTACCAGGAGCTCATCACCCGCCTCAACCTCGACAGTGCATTTGGAAGCCAGACGCATGTGGTCTCCATTGGCATGAAGCAACCAATCCTCACCGACGGCGCCACTATCGCCCCCCGCCAGGCCCCAAGGTGCCGAGAGTCTGCGCTCCCCCATGAGGGACAAGGTTGCGTTCTCATTGAAGCGGATTCCCCGCTCGATCCCTTCGCCGCCATGGAATAGGCCGTCACCGCCGCTGCCGGAACGCAATTTGTAGCGCGTGACGGTGAACGGATAGTGCGTATCGAGTGACGTGATAGGTGTGTTCTTGGTGTTCGTCATGCCAGTCTGGATACCGGACTGACCGTCACGTCGCGGCCGTGCACCCTGTCCGCCCGCCACGGTCTCGTAGTACGCGAATGTCTCGTTGCCGATGAGCACGTTGTTCATCGTTCCCTGGCCAGCAGCGGGCACCCTCCCAGGTGCAAACGAGGCGAGAGCTCCGAGCATCGTGTCTGAGATCCGTTGCGACGTCTCAACATTTCCAGCTGCGACAGCAACGGGAGCCACCGCATCAACAATCGAGCCGGGGCGGGTGATCAGATGTAACGGCCTGTGGGCACCACCAGTTGCCGGGATCGATGGATCGGTCGCGACCCGAACGGCATACGAGAGACAGGAACCCGTCACTGCACGCACAGCGTTGATGTTGCCCTGCACCTGATCCGCCGATCCGGTTAGATCCGCCGTCAGTTCATCGCCACTTACCGTGATCGTCGCCGCGATCGGGACGAGCGCACCCTTCCATTCCATATAATCCGTGAAGGACGCAGATCCGTCGGGGAGAGCTGCTATTGCGGAGCGCATCCGTCGCTCGCCGTATGCCATGAGCGCCTTCGACATTGATCTGTGGGTGTCCGCACCGTATCGCTCAACCAGGGCCGCGAGCCGGATGGCCCCGGCTTCGTTGGCACCAAGTTGGGCAGCAAGATCGCCCCTTCGTTCCGTCGGCGTACGCGTGGCAGAAAGGAACGGTTCGATGAATTCGTCTCTCCACGCCGATTCACGAACAGCCACCATGGGTGCCACGACGATCCCCTCCTGCTCAACACGGGTGGCGTGGGCAGGCATCGATCCAGGTGCCTCGCCTCCCACGTCGGCGTGATGAGCTCTGTTGCCTACCCATGCCACGAGACGATTCCCAACGTGCACCGGCCGGACGAGGGTGAGATCGTTGAGATGCGTTCCACCATGGAAGGGGTCGTTCACGGCGTACTGGATGCCTGGCTCTGGCTCCGTTCCAAAGCGTTCTATGACGGCGGCCACGGATGCTGGCATCGAACCGAGATGTACAGGGATGTGTTCTGCCTGGGCAAGCATCTCGCCTTCGGGCGTGAACACAGCTGCAGAGCAATCCGCTCGCTCTTTGATGTTCGGGGAGAAGGCGGTAAGACGCAGCACAACTCCCATGTCCTCAGCAATGCTGGCCATCTGGTTCCTCATGACCTCGAGCGCGATCTGATCGATGGTCACCATGTCACCTGAAGCGCTCCGGAGGCAAGAACGACGGCCTCATCGCCGGGAGCGAGATATGTAGTCGACTCAACCTCCTCGACAGTTGCCGGCCCCTCGATAACGTCGCCCACGACAAGCGCGGCTCGGTCCACGACAAGCGCGGACACTGTTTCTGATCCAGCTCTGACATCGCGGCGGCTGTCCAAACGAGGCTTCGACGGTTGCCATTTGGCAACGTCTTCGATTCTCAGCGCGGGATCGGCGAGACCGATCCCTCTTACGGCAACTATCTCGATCGTGTCGTCAGGCCGATCGAATCCGTTCCTCACCCGATGCACCTCATCGAATCGACGCCGCACCTCGGCCAATCCCTCCCCGGGGTGCCACGCCACCGTGATCTCGTGTGCCTGTCCCAGATACCTCGCATCGACCCAGAACGTAGTCTCTATCTCATCAAAACCGGCCCGAGACAGGGCGTCACGAATCTCATGACTCATCTCTTCCGCTGCGTCGCGGATGGGAGCGAAATCGCCACTGCTCACGAGAACGGCTCGCGCGGCATCGGATCTCGGTGGTGCAAGAAGGAGACCAACCGCTGAGAAGACGCCTCCATAAGGCGGGATAACGACACCAGCCATACCGAGGGAGCGAGCAAGGGAGGTGGCGTGAAGCCCACCTGCTCCCCCAAAACCAACAAGATGTGCTCCCCTTGGATCGCTCCCCTGTTCAACAGACACCGTCCTGATCGCACCCGTCATGACCTCCTCCGCGATACGCACGATCCCGAGCGCCGTATCGATCGTTGACATCCTGAGCCGATCAGAAAGCGCTTCCACGGCTGACTCGGCCGCGTCCCGATCGAGACCGAGCCGCCCACCGAGTCTTGTGTCGGGCGCAATACGACCGAGGACGACGTTGGCATCGGTGACCGTCGGCTCTGTGCCCCCGTGGCCGTAACAGGCCGGGCCAGGATTCGCACCGGCGCTTTGTGGCCCGACTCGCAACGCACCACCTGCATCGATCCACGCGATTGATCCTCCGCCGGCACCCACGGTGTGGACGCCGACAGAAGGAAGACGACATGCGTATCCATCGATGCTCCGCTCATGAGAGACCTCGATGACGCCGTTCTCGATACGGCACACGTCGGTCGATGTTCCTCCCATGTCGAATGACACCACACGTTCGTGACCGAGTTCGTCCGAGAACGCCGCTGCCGCTACGACACCACCGGCAGGCCCAGAAAGGAGCACCGCCGCGGGTAGTGCTGATGCGTCTCTCACGTCCATCAAACCACCCGACGACCGCATGATGCCAAGACTCCCCACGGTTCCCGATGCAACGAGTCGCTGGTCGAGCGCCTGGAGGTAAGTGGCGGTGATCGGTGTGAGATACGCGTTGAGAACGGTGGTAGAAATTCGTTCATACTCCCGAAACTCACCGGCGACCACAGAAGAGACACTGACAGGAATGTCAGGGTGATTCGACGAAATGCCAGAGGCAAGTCTCTGCTCGCGATCCCTGTCCAGGTGTCCGTTCACAAGAGCAACAGCAACTGCATCAGCCGGAGGCAACTCGGAAGACAGGTCTTCCTCAATACCGATGCGCATTGACCGGTCCACGAGTGGAGGTGACCGGTCGGCGTACGGGTCGTAGAGGCTCGGTCTGTCCTGTCTCGCGATCTCGATGATGTCCTCGAATCCGGCATCCGTTACGAGGACGGTCCGCGCACCCTTCCGCTCAAGGAGGGCGTTCGTCGCAATCGTCGTTCCGTGGACGAATACGTCGACAGACGATTCGCCTGCGAGTTCATCGATGCCGGTTGCAATCGCATCCTCCTGGTGCCTTGAGGTTGGAATCTTCGCGGTGCTGACCTTGCCATCCACCACAAGCACGAGATCGGTGAAGGTCCCACCAACGTCAGCTCCGAGCATCACTGCACGCCGCCGCTACGATTCGGTGCGAACAAGTGAAGGATCGTGATGAGCATCACAGTGGAGAGTACGCCTAACCCGCGGGCGATGAAATTCAACATTGGAGCACCTGTGGGCGAGACGGCCACCGCAGCAGGCCCGGAAGGCGCTGACGAGCGGATTGCTCCCTTGTTCGATATCGACGGTGTCATGTCCGTATTCATGACAGCAGACTTCGTGACGGTGACACGAACCGAAGGTGCGACATGGGACGCCATCGTTCCAGAGGTGGTTGCTGTACTCGAGGCCAGCTTCGTCTGAGTCTGCGTCCTGTTTTCAGCTGCCCGAGGGCAGTGCGCTCACGACGAGGTCCGACTCCTGGTGCTCGAGCGACACACCGACAGTCTTCACAGGATCACGAACAAACCCGTCCTCGGTCTCCCTGATGGCCCTGTAGGCGATCGTGACGTCGAAACCGTCGGCCGTGACCTGTGCATCTACGGTCTTCGCCCACTCAACGAAGGTCACCGATTCGCCATCCGTCTCGTGTGGAAGCGTATCGATTGCAATCTCGGGCGATAGTGCCGACTTGATCGAGCGAATGGTCTCTTGGGAGCCATCACGTGTGAACCAATCGATCACGAACCACTCAGCCGTGACCTGCACGACCTGATCGACGCCTTGGGCAGTCTCGGGAGTCGCGACGCGTAGGTCGGATTCAGCAACGACCATGGATATCTGTGGCGGGGAGGGAGAGATCGTCGCCGCGAGGGTCGTGGGGGGTGGCTCGATCGCAACGGCCAGTGGAGGTGTCGGCTGCGATCCACCGGAGAAAAGGCGCATGCCGAAGACGACCGCTACGAGTAGCCCGACGATTCCAACCGCGAGATAGATCCTCCGATCGACCCCTTCACGCTGCTCAGCGACGAGGCTCGCCCACGGGATCTGCTCGAACTCTTCGGACTCCATGGTCACCTTCCTGGTAGCTGGAGAATCTGACCCGGGTGGATCAGGTTGGGGTCGTCCCCGATGAGCGCCAGGTTCATGTCGTAGATCGAATGCCATTGGTCTGATATCTCCGAACCACTCGGCTTCGAGCCGTCGCTGGACAGGACCATCCGCGCGATCTTCCACAGGGAATCCCCCTTCGCCACAGTGTGGATGCTGGGGGCCTTCACGATTTCACGGACGCGGGACAGAGGGTCCTCGTCGTCTGGCAGCGCAGATCCAGAGGCATCCACCATCCGCTCAAGGCGATGGCTGGCTGGGCCGACACTGCCATTGGCCGCCGTTGCCCTTGCCATTCCGAACATCAGAATCATCGAGATCAGGATGGCCGTGAATCGCCTCCCCCTGGGCAGAAGCGTTCCTATCCGCAACACCGCTTCGACTGCTGGGAGCACACACGTTCCCACCAGCCAGAGACAGAGTGTGGCGACTACGTAGACCAAGAAAGTGGTTGCAGGATCCATGGAGCCACCGTGTCAGATCCGCGACCCGGATTCAAGACTTCCGATTCGTGGAGTTGCAAAGCAACTCCCAAGGAACGC
>JAMBLH010000009.1 GCA_023336875.1 Actinomycetes bacterium | reverse complement strand
TGGGGCGAGGAATGACGCGAGGCGAGATCTGGCTGGCAGAGGTCGGTCTCAAGACTCGACCGGTGTTGATACTTACCCGCCCCGAAGTGATCGATGTGCGCCAGCTCGTGACCGTCGCCGAAATCACAACCACGATTCGGGGTCTGGCTGCGGAAGTCGAACTCGATCATGAGGCTGCGGGACTGGATCAAGCCTCCGCCATCAACTGCGACGGTCTGCACACCGTGGCGCAATCATCGCTCATGAGCCAGATCGGATCGTTGGACCACGCATCGATGCGGGACGTGTGCCAGGCTGTCAAGCACGCTCTTGCCTGCTAGGTTCGCCTGCTAACTCGGCTGCCCGTGACCCAGGCATTGGCAGCAGGCTGCCAACAGCACCAGTAGTCCGTCATACGACCCGTCCCTTCTGTGTACATGCGACGGACTGCGTACTCGCGACTCCCTACCCCGATTTGTCATTACCGCAGCGCCCTTCGCGTTGTTTCGCACGCCTTAGACGCGAGAAGACCCTCGGCACATGTAGGAATGCCCAGAGTTTTCTTCGTGGCGGGGGCAGGATTTGAACCTGTGACCTTCGGGCTATGAGACCGTTTTGACGATGTGGCTATAGATGCCCTTCAGGGAGATAGGCCGTACATGCCAACGGTATTGACCTCTCATCGTCACGTGCCGTTTCGCCCTGGTTCGTGTCACCTCGCGGACCAAATGCGGACCGGACAGACACGACTGTCTTCGGAGCCGTCCCTCAATGGACCTCTGAGTTGCCGCAGCAACATCCCCTCTCCCACCCACGACCCAAACGGCTGCAAACGCTGCTGACTCCCAGGCCGACCTAACGGCAAGTCGCTGTTGGAGTACGTTGGGTGACGGTGCAGGGAGTCAGATTGCGGTTCGGTGTCAGATGTGCACGAGTTGTGTTCGCAGACCGTCCATAGTGCCGGTAGAAGGCGTGTGTTCGTCGGTCTTCCGCTAGGCGGTCGACTAGGTGCTGGACAAAGAGGCCCTGAGCGCAGCAATCAGCAAGTCGCCATGGTCCTCGGTGAAGACCAGCGGTGGCCGGATCTTGAGGACGTTGGCATCCGGGCCAGTGATCCCAATGAGAATCCCGCGACGACGTAGGTCGTTGACGACCGTGTTGGCAATCTCGGATCCCGTCAGCTCTACACCGATGAACAAACCGGGTCCCCGCACGTCTATCACATTCGGATGACCCAGTGACGCAATCCCCTCCCGCAGATAGCTGCCAACCACACGGGCATTCTCCGGGAGATCTTCGGTCTCGATCACGTCAAGTACTGCGCTACCTACCGCAGCAGCCACCGGGGAACCGGCGAACGTGGAGAAGAAATGCCACTGCGAGGCGAACCGGGCAGCGATGGCTGCCGTGGTGACCACTGCGCCCATCGGATAGCCGTTACCCATTGGCTTTCCCAGTGTGACGATGTCGGGGACCACACCGTCGATCTCGAAGCCCCACAGAGCGGGTCCGACCCGTCCAAAGCCGGCCTGGACCTCATCGGCTACCAACAAGGCTCCGTGTTCGATAGCCCAGGCTTGAGCCGACCGAAGGTAACCCTCGGGCACACCGAATATCCCCTCGCTCGAGAACACGGTGTCGAAGATGACCATCCCGACGGTATCGCCACCGATTTCGAGATGTTCGGCGGCCTGAGCCAGATGAGCCAAGATCGCTTCGCCTGGTTCGGACGATCGCAGCACTTCGGCACCCCCAACCCTGGCTGTAGGGGGATTCCATACAGATTCCCCATACTCCTCCGGAGACATTGCAGCTGTGGCGAACGTGGTGCCGTGATAGGCGTTTTCAGTTGTGATCAGCCCACGGTTCCCCGTAATTACCCCGGCTATCTGATAGGCAAGGTCGTTCGCCTCGCTCCCAGAGTTGACAAACATCACAACCTCGAGCGGGTCTGGCAGAAGTGCAGTCAGTCGATCAGCGTATTCGGCCACTTCATCAACCAGATACCTGGTGTTGGTTGATAGCCGCCCCGATTGGGCTGATAACGCGGCAACCACCTGAGGATGGGCATGACCGACATGAGGGACGTTGTTATAGGCATCGAGGAGACGGCGATCACCATCTTCGAACAGCCACACCCCGTCGCCCCGGTCCAACCGGACTGGGTCGTCATAACTTAAGCCGAGGGCAGGCCCCAGGCGCTGGTGACGCAATCTCAACGCGTCCTTGAAACTGGTCCGCCGCTCACTCCTCAGGCCACACACATTCCCTATCTGGGCTGCTGCCTCCTCTGAGTCAGTATTGGCGAGCCATCTCAAGGTCCCGGCCATGGCAGCGGTATCTCCTGTGAGATATTCTGCGTTGTCTGAATGCAACGCGCCATATCGGGCCGCCATGAGGATCGACTGAGCAGCCCGGGCAGCCACCAGGTCAGGAAGAAGATCGATCTCGCGGGCTTCGAGAGGGTCGACTACATGGAAAGCTGCTGCCACCTGCGCCATGGCGACCACCGGATCTGCTCCCAGACTCTGATAGGCCGAAGCGACAGCCAACTCAAAGATACGTGGTCCCCAAGTCATGTCACCAAAGTCGAACAGTCCAACAATCCGCTCGGGCACAGACGGATCGATGACCATGTTGTCGGGGTTGATGTCGCCGTGTACAGCCTGCTTGGCCAGAGCTCCGCTCAACGCGAGGGTCCTACCCTCGAGACGGTCGAACACCGCTGAAATGACGGATCTCAACTCAGGTTCAACCTCTTGGATCAAAGCTGCCAAACCCGGCAGCTGACCCAGGTCCCAAGGAAACGCGCGATGCAGTACCGGATGGTCATAACCTCGAAGCGCTCGACTCAAGCGGCCAGCGAGAGTTCCCACGGAGCGCCGCAAGCCGGGGGGCGACTGCGTGGCCGGCGGACTGGCACCGTCAATGAACGTGATGAGTTGCACGCTGTGTCCCTGATAGCGAGAACCTAGTTCTCCCCTTGAGGTTCGGACCACAGCCGGAATGGGAAGAAGTGGATCGGCCCGAAGTACGTGCTCCATCGCTCCGGCCTGGGCGTCGAGAGCATCGGGCCGGTCGGCGATGCTGCCCACCTTCAAAACATACGCGTCCGAATGCGTAACAATCTTGAAACTTCGATCCCTTTCACCCGGAAGCGGTTCGGCACCACCGTCCAGACCATAGATCTCGCCGACGATTTGGGCTGCGGTGGCTGCGTCGACCTCGGGCCGAGGGGTAGTGAAGATGGCGAAGTCCATCGAAACTCGTCTATCTGCATGCGTCGACATAGGAGCGCACGACTCGTGACGTCCTGCGCAGTCGACCAAGGGTCTTCATCGGTTTGCATCCTACAGACGTCTATCGACTCGAGGGATTCGGACGAGCGATACCGCGTGTTGCCGCGTGCTCCCGCATCGATCTGCTGGAAAGGGAAACCGCGACAGAACCCTCGGTACATGTAGGAGTGCAAGGGTTTTCTTCGTAGCGGGGGCAGGATTTGAACCTGAGACCTTCGGGTTATGAGGCGACGCTACACACCCGTCGGATGCTGTCCTATTCGCAGGATGCAAGGCGAGTTCGGGTTCTCGGTTCTACGATCATCATGGGTTCACTTCTGACCGGGCGAGATTCCCACCGTTCGTCTTACACAGGTTTGACACGGCGCGCTCTCGGCGAGGCCTATTCCTGCATCCCGACTAGGGGATGCATGGCGTGTAACCCCGAGCTCGTCTACGCCCTATGGCCAGAGGTAGCTGCGGTTCCAACTCGCGGTACTTAGGGGCACCCCTCCAAAGCCCCTCAACGAAGGGGATCCGACATATTCGGCTTCTCGAAGTAGATGCCCAAACGGCCACCGCGGTCAAACATGCCAGCCGACTGCCAGGAGCGCCTCTCGACACCGAGGGCCCGAACAGGGCGCGATGCCTTGAGAGATGATGAGTCTCAATGGACACCGTCGGAGCCTCAGAAGCCGTGTCCCACGAAGGAATCGTCGAAATCCGCGATCTACGACGAGACCTGGCGCTTCAGATAGCTC
>JAMBLH010000008.1 GCA_023336875.1 Actinomycetes bacterium | reverse complement strand
CCGAACCTGCCCTCGCTGATATGCCTCTGCGTACATACCCCCACCCTACGCCCCTATTCCACAACCCAGGGTTCACGAACCGGTATGCGCCGCAGCGAGCCCGCAGAAACCGCGCGGTCACAATTGTCAGCCGGCGAGGGCAGACAGCATTGCGGATCCCATGTCCGTTGGTGTGGGAGCCATCACAACGCCTGCGGCCCTTAGGGCCTCGATCTTGGCCTCTGCGGTTCCCTGGCCACCTGAGATGATGGCGCCTGCGTGGCCCATGCGTTTACCCGGAGGGGCAGATGTGCCCGCGATGAATCCGGCGACCGGTTTGGTCATGTGCGACTTGATCCAATCGGCGGCTTCCTCTTCGGCAGTGCCACCAATCTCGCCGATCATGATGACACCCTCTGTTTCAGGATCATCGTTGAACAGCGCGAGCGCGTCGACGAAGTTGGTTCCGTTGACGGGGTCTCCACCAATGCCGATGGCGGTCGTTTGTCCGAGTCCGTTGAGCGTCAACTGGTGCACTGCCTCGTAGGTCAGGGTTCCCGAGCGAGACACCACGCCGATCTTGCCAGGAGTGTGGATGTACCCGGGCATGATGCCGATCTTGCACTGCTGTGGCGTAATAACTCCTGGGCAGTTCGGTCCGACGAGACGTACGTCCTTGTCCTCGAGATAGCGCTTTGCGAGGACCATGTCAGCCACGGGGATCCCCTCAGTGATCGTGATTATAAGCGGCACTCCTGCGTCGCCTGCCTCCATGATCGCGTCGGCTGCGAAAGGTGGTGGGACATACACAACGGTGGCATTTGCACCTGTTGCCTCCACAGCCTCTTTCACGGTTCGGAAGATCGGAACGTCAACCGAGTACGTGTCTGCACGACCCTGCACACCAGAGTGGTCGGTCTCGCCCTCGAATCGGGCAGTCTGTCCGGCCTTGGATGGGTGAACAGCACCGACAACGTTGGTGCCGTACGCGATTGCCCTGTCCGTGTGGAAGGAACCTGTCTTTCCCATCCCCTGGACGAGCAGCTTTGTGTCGTTGTTGACGAGCACACTCATTTGGCCAGCTCCACGATCTTCTCAGCTCCATCTTTCATATCGACTGCGCTCACAACGTTGAGGTCTGACTCGTCGATGATCGCCTTGCCAAGCGCAACGTTCGTGCCTTCGAGCCGAACGACGAGTGGCACCTCGAGACCAACCTCTTCGACCGCGGCGACCACACCGTTGGCGATCACGTCACACCGCATGATGCCGCCGAAGATATTGACGAATATGCCCTTCACATTCGGATCCTCGGTGATGATCTTGAACGCGGCGACGATCTGGTCCTTCTCGGCACCCCCTCCCACATCGAGAAAGTTCGCAGGCTCCCCACCGACATATTTGATGATGTCCATGGTTGCCATTGCGAGTCCTGCGCCGTTGACCATGCATCCAATCGAACCATCGAGACTGATAAAGGAGAGTCCGTGCTCCTTGGCGTCGAGTTCCGCGGCATCCTCTTCGGACTCGTCACGCAGCTCCACCACGTCCGGGTGTCGAAACAGAGCGTTCTCCTCGAATGCCATCTTGCCGTCAAGAGCCATGACACGCCCATCGGTTGTGACAACGAGCGGGTTGATCTCAACCAGGTCTGTATCCATGTCCGCCACGAACGCTGTCAGTTCCTTGAGAAACCGAACACCGTTCTTGAAAGCGTCGCCCTCAAGACCCAAACCCCAGGCAATCCGTTTCGCCTGAAAGTCTGTGAGCCCGAACGCCGGGTCTATCTCCTCCTTGATGATCTTGTCAGGAGTCTCCTCTGCAACAACTTCGATCTCGGTGCCGCCCTCAGTTGAGGCCATGACGATGTTCCTGCTGGTCGCACGATCCAGAACTATGGAGACGTAGAGCTCTGTCTCAATATCGATCCCCTGCTCTATGTAGAGCCGATTGACGACCTTTCCCTCATCTCCTGTCTGGATGGTCACGAGAGTCGATCCGAGCATCTGGGACGAGACCTCTCGGACCTTCTCCTTGGTCGCCTCGACGCCTCCGTCAATGCCATCGAGCACCACAGTCACGCCACCGAGGTCCGGGTACTCCTTGAAATGCCCCTTCCCCCTCCCCCCGGCATGGATCTGTGACTTCACCACAACAACTGGATTCCCGGTCGATTCGACGAGCTGGCGCACCGCATCCACGGCCTGGTCGACGGTTCTCACCACCACTCCTTCCGGCACGGGAATGCCCCGTGCTTTCATGAGCGCCTTGGCCTGATACTCGTGGATCTTCACATGTCCTCCTGAAGTGTGATCGGATCAATCCGTGAACTGTTCATTGACCCACGCCTGTATTGCACCCAGCGACGTACCCGGGCCGAAAACGTGTGCAATGCCAGCGGTTCTGAGCTCCTCGATGTCGGACTCAGGGATGATGCCACCGCCGAACACCACGATGTCTGATGCGTCAAGAGCGTTGAGTTCCTCGACCACCTTGGGGAAGAGCGTCATGTGGGCACCGGAGAGAGCAGATAGACCTACGCCATCGACATCCTCCTGAACAGCAATAACAGCGATCTGTTCCGGCGTTTGATGGAGACCCGTGTAGATGACTTCGCATCCTGCGTCTCGCAACGCCCTTGCCACGACCTTGGCACCCCGATCATGCCCATCAAGCCCTGGTTTTGCGATAAGTATGCGAGTCGGCATCGTCGGCAATGGTAGTTGTGGTCTGCAACGTGCCGCCCGACGGATTCGTGTGGTACCTAGCATGGGAGAGTGCTCGAGGTGAACCTGATCGTTGTGATTGTCGCCTCCCTGGTGCTCGTGGGCCTTGCCGTTGGAGTGTCGATGTACCTCCGGATCGGCATCGAGAAATCGATCATCTGGGCGTCCATTCGGGCCGCTGTCCAGCTCACCGCCGTCGGCCTTCTGCTCACACTGGTGCTCGGGTCGCAGTGGGAGTATCTGCTTGCACCATTGTGGATCATCGTGATGATCGGTATTGCAGGGTTCGTGGTTGCGCAGCGATCCGGGTCCACCGACATCGTCCCCGCGGCCGTGCTCGCCATTGGGGGAACAACCGCGATCTCACTCCTCGTCGTATTCGGGTTTGGTGTGCTGCCGGCTGAACCAGTACAGCTGATCGTTATTGCTGGCATCACGATCGGCAACACGATGCCGGCGACGATCGTGGCTGCCGACCTCGTTCAGACTCAGATGACCAAGGAGCGGATCCAAGTTGAGGGCCTCCTGGCCCTCGGGTTCACCGCAGGCCAGGCATCGCGATATGTGGTCCGTGAGTCAACGAGAGTTGCGCTCCTTCCTCAGATCGAGCGCACGAAGGTCGTCGGCCTGGTTGCCCTCCCAGGCGCAATGACAGGCCTACTTCTCGCTGGTGTGGATCCGATCGACGCTGTTGTAATCCAGCTTGTGGTGATGTACCTGGTACTCGGCTCGGTGGCCGTCTCCACGACGGTCGTTGCGGCGGTGACAGCATCGAAATCCTTCACACCTGATCAGCGTCTCAAGTCCGCTGTGTAATCAGCTACTCGAGCTTCTCCAGCGGCGCCCACGCGAGAAGCAGACGCTTCGAGCCGTGGGCATCGAAGATCACAACAGCTTCGGCACGATCTCCCGCACCCACGATCTCTTTCACGGCACCCTCACCCCAGTGGGTGTGCCTCACGCGATCACCGATCGAAATGTCGGAATCAGATACCGTGGTCGTCTGGGTGCGCGACTCCATCGTTGCCGATCGTCTCACTCGTGTTGCCTTGGTCGTGAGATGTTCAGGGATCTCGCCCAGAAACCGGCTTGGGCCGTTGTAGTTGTTCTGCCCCCACATGTTGCGAGTCCAGGCTCTGGTGAGGTAGAGCCGTTGCTCTGCGCGGGTCAAGCCGACGTAGCAGAGCCTCCGCTCCTCCTCCAGCTCCTTCGGGTCACCAAGGGAACGCATATGAGGGAACACGCCATCCTCGAGTCCTGTCAGGAATACCGCCGGATACTCAAGCCCCTTGGCGTTGTGAAGAGTCATGAGGGTCACGACCTCCGTGTTCTCGAAACTGTCGAGGTCAGCCACGAGGCTGATCGACTCAAGGAACATTTGCAGTTTGCCGACTCCATCGAGCTGATTCCACTCCTCTGGACCCATCGACGCTGGCCCGGTTTCCTCGAACTCTGCGGCTGCTCCGAGGAGTTCCTTCAGGTTCTCCTCCCTGCCCATCGCCTCGATCGTCCGCTCGGCACGGATCATGTCGAAATAGCCCGTGTCGTTGAGAGCAGCTTCGAGGGCACCCTCAGGACCGTCAGCGGCTCTGCCTGCCAACACATCCATCACAGCAACGAACTCAGCAATCGCGTTCTGCGCCCTACCTGTCAACGCATCGATCTCATCGACGCGCCGCAGCGCGTCCATGAATGTCACTCCAGCAGATTCCGCGAAACGGTCGACATGGGCAACGGAGGTATCACCGATCGAACGCCTTGGAGTGTTGATGATCCGCTTGATCGCAACCTGATCATCCGGATTCACGATCGCGCGGAGATAGGCGAGCGCATCCTTGACCTCTTTGCGGTCGTAGTACTTGAGTCCACCAACCACCTGGTACATGACGCCGAATCTGACGAATAGCTCCTCGATCACGCGTGATTGCGCGTTCGTTCGGTAGAACACCGCGACATCGTCGAGTCCGACACCGGTGTCTCGCAGCCTGGCGATCTCCTCGGCTATGTAGGCAGCCTCCTCGTGTTCATCCTCGGCTTCGAAGACCACGATGTGCTCGCCAGCACCCTCGTCGGTCCAAAGTCGTTTCGGCTGTCGGCTCGCGTTGTTGGCGATCACTGCGTTCGCTGCGTCGAGAATGGTCTGGGTCGAGCGGTAGTTCTGCTCCAGGAGGATCACGCGTGTGTCGGGGTAGTCCTTCTCGAACCCCATGATGTTGCGCATGTCCGCACCGCGGAAGGCATAGATGGATTGGTCCGAGTCACCAACGACACACACGTTCCCGTGTTTGGCCGCAAGCATCTTGACAAGCATGTACTGGGCCTGATTCGTGTCCTGGTACTCGTCCACCAGTATGTATTGGAAGCGGGTCTGCCACCGCTCGAGCACTTCGGGAAATGCTTGGAGGATCTCGACGGTGAGCGTGAGGATGTCATCGAAGTCAACCGCCGATGCCTCAACAAGACGCTGCTGGTACAGACGAAATATGTCCGAGACCTTCTCGTGGTAGAAACCCGAGTCCTGAGAGGCGTAGGTCTCGTAGTCGATGAGTTCGTTCTTCGCCTTCGAGATCGCGGCCTTCATCTGGCGCGGGGGAAATCGCTTTGGATCAAGGTCGAGATCCTTAATGACCATTGTGATGAGGCGAGTCGAGTCGGCATCGTCATAGATGGAGAATGAGCTTCGGTATCCGAGACGGTGGATTTCCTGGCGAAGGATCCTCACACAGGCCGAGTGAAAGGTCGATACCCACATGTTGTCGGCGACGGGACCCACGAGCCGCGCAACGCGCTCCTTCATCTCTCCTGCCGCCTTGTTCGTGAACGTGATCGCAAGTATCTCGTACGGTGAGACTCCAAGATCGCGAACGAGATGCGCAATGCGGTACGTAAGCACCCTTGTCTTCCCCGAACCAGCCCCCGCGACGACAAGTACAGGCCCTTCGGTCGCGGCGACAGCCTCTCGTTGCGAGGGGTTCAGATCGGCAAGAAGTGTGGACTCAGACATGAGGGGCAAAGTAATACGACGCACGACCTACGACATACGACAGACGACCTACGACCTACGACCT
>JAMBLH010000007.1 GCA_023336875.1 Actinomycetes bacterium | reverse complement strand
GCTTTGATCGTTTCGAGGTCTGCTCCTGTGGCGTCTGCATATGCTCTCCAGTCCACAGGGCGTCACGGCCCAACACGGAGGATGCGTGTGATGTTGACAAGCTCGACGCGCATCTTGTGCACCTCAGCGGTCAGCATGATCTGTGCTCGTGCCTGTGCGTACTGAATGAGTTCGTTGTAGTCGAGGTCATCGAGTTCTTCATCGTGGATCTTGTTGAGCGCATCGAGTGTCTCGAAGAGCCGTTCTTCATTCTTGCTGTATTCGTTCATGGTGTCCCCTGTCTTGGAGGTTGGCAGCGAGGGCCGGTGGGGCGGTGGGGGGACCGTTGGGCCGACCCTCGCTGCGATCTGAGCGGCTGCTAGAAGGGTGAGCCTTCAGGCGGCTGCATCGGGTCAACCTGAGCTACAGGTGCAGCTACAGGTGCTGGCGCTGGGGCCACCGCTGCGGGCGCTACGGGGGCCACAGGGGCCGGTGCAGCGATCACGGGGTCGGGAGCCACTACTGCCGCAGGAGCGGCAGGAACAGGCTGTGGCTCTGTTGCCACGGGTGCCGGTGCCAACGCTGCTGGTGCAGCCGGTGCAGCTACCTGAGGGACCGCAACGGCAGGTGCCGCCACTGGGACCGCAGGAGCCGGTGCGGCGACCACAGGGGCCACAGGAGCCGCTACAGGTGCAGCGGGCATCGGTGCTCCAGGAGCGATCGGTACGACCGTTCCAGGCGCTCCAGGCGCTCCCAGCATCGGTGCTCCGATCGGGACCATCTTCTTGACGTTGTCCCTGTTCTCCCCGCCGTGCACGCGGTGGTTGACGGTGATCGTCGCTCTGCGTCCGAGACACGCCTGAGCGATCAACGCCATCGCCTGCTCTTCCTCCATGCCCTGGAGCGATGCCCAGAACTCTGGACTCTGCTCGGTGCCGATCCCGAGAGCCGAGAGGCCGCTCATGAAGAACCCGTTCGGCTCCCCGTTGTTCTTGAACATCGACAGGTTGTTGAGGATGGACTGCGTCGCTGCTGGACCGTCGATCGCCACGAGACGCAACAGGATCGCGAAGTGGTTGTTCTTGGCGTCCTTCACTTCCGCTGACTCCACCTCGACGTTGTGCATGCCTACCGGCATGAGAGCGAACCCGCCGCCCTTTGACTCTTCGGCGTATGCCGCCCAATCTATCTGTGCCATCACTGGACTCCTATCTGGTCTGGCTGCGCTGGCCCGAACACGGTGTCCAGCATGGTCTGTATGTTCGGATTCACGATCTCGAATCCGAGCCTGTCTGTGCGGTCCTTGGCGATGAACCCTGGTGCTGGCTGCACGAGCAACCGGCGTTCGAGTTCACCGAGATCGTTGGCCGCTGTGTAGAGGTACCCCACGACATCCACGAAGTACGGGAGGCTGAGCTTCAGCCCGCCTTGGACGTGGGGGCGGTACACGCCCTTGTCGTCCATCTGCGTGGTGGTGATCAGCACAGTCACGGGGACCGGTCTGACGGGGTGGCTCCACAGATCGCGGAACTGCCTGATGAGGAGTTCCATGTCGTCGAGCAGTGTGCCCCAGTCCTGGATGCGGAACCCTCCGGTTCCCTCCATGGCCCTGATGGCATCCTTGCATCGCTTCTGAAGCTCAGTGACCGAGTCAAGCCCCACAGACTGAAAGTCGTGTTGCCCGCTGTTGAGCCACTGGTAGGCGTACTGCATCATCTGGAAGTCGCGGACCATCACGACAACGGTCTCTTGACCGAGCGGCGGTGGCCCTTCCATCGGGTTCCAGAACACCTTGGGCTGGCTGGGTGTGAACTTGGAACCGCCTTCAGCGTCCAGGATCAGCCTGGGTGCGGGGGCGGTGTCTGCGAACCAGGACTTTCCGATTCCTGACTCTGCGTGGACTACGACCGATAGTGGTCTCAACTCTGTCTCCTGTCTTGTGTCCGACCGGCGAGCAACCGGCGCGGGTTTGTCATCCTAGCGGCAATTCGATCTGTCCGATAGTGCACGGGATGATCACCACAGCGCGTCCTCCGAAGATCATCGAGAGCGCCTCTTCTGCGTCCGGTGTCCAGTCGACTTTCGGCTCTTCGTCGGTGACGACGATCCATCCGGTCTCGTGCCATGACGCCACCTCGCGCACACGCTCGCGCATGTCCTGGGCGTCTGCTCCGATCCCTGCCCCTATGAGCGATCTGAGACGGAGGTAGGCGACTGCTCGCCGGATGTCCTTCTCGGCGTACTCAACTGGGATGCCGCTGCCCTGGAGACGCCCTGAGGCTCCCATGTACGCTTCACCGACCCAGCGGTGCAGTTGGCTGCTCTGCACTGGGCGGTTGTCGTACATGTCGATCTCGGCGTTCTCAAGCGAAAGCTGGATGGCCTGTTCGAGGGTGAACCTCATAGGGCGCTTCTCCGGTGCCGCAGGAACTCTGCGGCGTCTTTCATGATGTCGAGGATCTCCATCTCGTCTTCCTTTCGTGATCGGAGCGCTGTGATGTACGCCTCCTGACTCTCCACCTCGGATGCCATGCTGATGATCATGTATCCGAAGTGCCTTGCTTCAAACGGGCTGACGGCTGTGTCGTGCTCGACTCCGTATTCGTCGATGAGCTTCACGCTGAGCGACGGCAATCCGTTGGCGTCTCTGCTCAGAGCACAGCGCACGTTGTACGGGTACTGCTGCGTCATGATGCGACGTGCCGATATAGCTCGTAGTCGGTGTCGTCAAGTCCGAGGTGCACAAGCAGCCTGCCCTTGCTGACCTGCCAGTGGACACGCTCGATCTTCCACACACCGAGATCGGCGAACTCGACGTACTCACCCACGCGTGGGTGGTACGGGAGCCGGTCGTACCGGTACGTCTCTGAGATGTCGTGATTGCCGCCTGGGACGAAGATGTAGACGATGTCGCTGATCATGATCCGTCAACCGTCGCGTAGCGGCGTAGTGGATCTCCAACGACGAACGACGCATCGATGAACCCCTGAGCATCTGAGCCATCATCGACGATGGAGCACAGTTGCATGTACGGGCAGTCCCATGCGCAGTCCCTAGTCGGTGACGGCGGGCACACGACATGGTGATCAACACCAGACTCGAGTGACTGTGTCACCTGGAGTATGCGCAGTATCTCGCCGGACGTGCGTGCGAAGAAGTTCCGTAGCTCGTGGATCGAGTGACGGACTTCCTTGCGCTTGTAGAACGGCGGCTTCGCTCGCGCAGTGCGCTTCGACTTGCGGAGCATGTTGATGATCCCGCCATCGGTCCACTCGGTTGCCTGACTCTCGCCGCCAATCTGGCGGTCCAGGAGGTCGAGATATTCGATGAG
>JAMBLH010000006.1 GCA_023336875.1 Actinomycetes bacterium | reverse complement strand
GGTAGTCGCCCACCATGTAGACGGCCGACGCGTGAAGGCTATGAGCCCACGCCAACCTCATCGAGTCGCCCAGCTGCTCGGAGTATTGGACGGCTGCCCCCGCTGCTTCTCGTGCCTTGTACGCATCTTCGGAGAGCCACGACCGAGCGATTGCGGTATACACGGATGAGAGAAGAGAAGTGTTGCCGTGCTCCTCGGCCAGCATCTTGGCCTCTTCGAGGAGGGCGCGGCTTCGCTCTGCGTCCCCTTCGTCAGCAACAGGAAACGACAAGTTGTACAAGGCGTTCGCTACGCCGATGGGATCACCATCAGAACGATGCGCGTCAAGAGCCTCCTCGTAGAAGGACCGAGTGGCCTCGAGATCGCCGCGCCAATACGCTATTCCACCCGCAGCATCGAGCGCCCCCGCCCGCACAGCCCTCGTTGACCCCGTCATAGCGAGCGCATGGTTTGCGTGCCTCTGCCCAGACACGAGGTGTCCACGCGTCTGCCAGTAGCGCCAGAGTGCAGCCACCATCCGCTGAGCCTTCTCCGCGTCCCCTGAACCAATAGCCGTGTCGATAGCGGATTCAAGGTTGGAGTGATCGGCGGCGAGCATGTCCATCCACGACATGGCGTTGGATCCCTCAAAATGGATAGCTGCTGATTCGGCGAGGTCTGCGTACGCATCTAGATGGGCAGTGAGAATCTCGTCAAGTTCGGCGGTCTCTTCCAGCAGGGCCAACCCGAATTCCCTTATGGTTTCCAGCATCTGTATGCGAAGGCCGGCGTCCGTGGCCTCCGACCGAAGCAAGCTTTGCCCAACGAGCGCATCGAGCGCGGCCATCGGGTCGAGGCCCAAGGCATCGGGGTCACACACAGCAACGATCTCGTCGAGATTCGCGCCGCCGATGAACACTGAAAGCCGAACGAGGAACCTTTGCTGGGCACGGGGCAGGAGATCGTAGCTCCATTGGATTGTTGCCCTGAGTGTCTGTTGGTGGGCTGGAGTACCCGGCTTGCGGTGCCCGAGTGTCAGCGGCTGAAGCGTGTCGGCGATCTGACGGGGCGACATCATGTGCACGCGCGCTGCTGCCAGCTCAATGGCGAGCGGCAATCCATCAAGTCGGTCGACGATCTCCTCGATCGCCTGAAGTGTTGGCTTGTCCGTGTCAAGTTCAGGTTGAACCGAAAGTGCACGGTCGGTGAAGAGCTCGACCGCTGACTTCGCTTCCAACGGCTCAATCCGCATCTGTTGCTCCCCGTCAAGCCCGAGCGGCACGCGCGACGTGACGAGAATACGTGTCCCAGACGAAGCTGAGAGCATCGCCGCGAGAGTTTCGGCTGCGACGATCACCTGCTCGAAGTTGTCCACAACGATCAATGTCTCCATGTCAGCGAGATAGGTCGCGAGGTACTTGTCCAGCGCAATCGCACCCGCGCTCGGTGGGGCATCGAGGACATCGAGGATCGCGGCAACAACATTGTCCGTGTCTGAGATACCTGCGAGTGGGACGAAGAAGACGCCGTCTTTGAACTGACTCGTAAGAGCAGATCCGATCTCAAGCGCAAGGCGAGTCTTGCCTGTGCCTCCGGGTCCCGTGAGCGTCACGAGTCTCGATGATTCAAGAAGTGAGATCGCACGTTCGAGTTCAGCGCCGCGCCCGACGAAGCTCGAGAGCAGGAGGGGGGCGTTGTGTGGTGTTGTAGGTGATGCGGCAACAGGTGGAAACTCGCCACTGAGGAGCAGGTCCGTGACCTGGTGCAACTCGATCGGAGTAGCGATGTCCTTGAGCCAGTATGTTCCCAACGTCGTTGCTCTGGCGTCCTCGGGAACCATTGCAGCGACGCCACCTGAAACGAGGATCTGACCTCCGTGTGCAGCTGAGCTGATCCGGGAGGCGATGTGCACATCAATGCCGACGTAGTTGTCGCCGCCGAGTGTCGCTGTGCCTGTGTGCAATCCCATTCGGACGCAGAGTTCATGTCGAAGAAGTGCAGCATCCGTAGCCAGGGCATGCTGGGCTTCGATAGCGGCGACCAACGCTGCTCGTTGATCTTGAAAGACTGCGAAGAACGAGTCGCCCTCTGTAGTCACGACCACACCACCGTGCGCGGCGACCGCATCCCGGATCGCCTGGTGATGTATTCCCAGCAGGTGTGAGTATTCGCCGGTGCCGACACGTTCGAGCAACTTCGTGGAACCCTCGATGTCGGTAAACAGGAACGTGACAGTCCCCGTGGGAAGTACTGCTGTCATCTATCCCAGCTGATCGGCTTTGCGCACGATACTCGCACAACGACCATGTGATGCACGGTCTCGGGCGCGAGGAGGGAGATGAACAACTGCTTAAGCGTTCGCCGCTGACCTCAGATCGTCGATCCGGTCGGTTCGCTCCCAGGTGAACGTGCCCTGTCCTGCCTCATCGGGCTGGCGTCCGAAGTGACCGTGGTAGGCGGTTGGCTCGAAGATCGGTCGAGCGAGATCGAGCTGGTCGATAATCCCACCGGGTGTCAGGTCGAACACCGTCATAACGGCCTTCTCTATTGTTTGCTCATCGATCCGTTCGGTGCCCTTGCAGTCAACAGACACCGCGGTTGGGTCTGTGACACCAATTGCGTAGGACAACCGGAGTTCGCACTCATCGGCCAGGCCGGCAGCGACGACGTTCTTCGCCACATATCGCGCCATATACGACGCCGACCGATCCACTTTCGAGGCGTCCTTTCCTGAGAACGCTCCCCCACCATGGCGGGCCCATCCGCCGTAGGTGTCGACGATAATCTTGCGTCCCGTAAGGCCCGTGTCGCCTTCGGGTCCACCGGTCTCGAACCGCCCAGTCGGGTTGAACAGCACCTCCACGTCATCATGCCACCACTCGCCCAGCGCCGGGACTATCACCTGATCCGTGACAAAATCACGAAGCTCGCCCTGGTTGTCGTTCCACATAGGATCGTGTTGGGTGGAGAGCAGCACCGATTCAACCCGCCTCGGGCCGCTGTCGTCCCACACCGTCGTGACCTGCGACTTCGCGTCGGGCCTCAAACCCTCTATGTCGCCTGCCTCACGCACGGCAGCTTGTCTGGCAACGAGCCGATGCGACAACACGATCGGCAAAGGCATTAGTTCGTCGGTCTCAGTGGAGGCGTATCCAAACATGAGGCCCTGGTCACCTGCTCCAAGCTTTGCGCCGCCGTCAACGCCCATGGCAATGTCACCAGACTGCTCCTGGATGACCAACTGAACATCTGCCCCGTCAGGGTCGAAACCAGTGCCCGGACCCGAATAGCCGATGCGCCGGATCGTGTCACGAGCCCGTGCTTCGATCTGGTCGTCGAGGTCCAGGGGCAGGTCATGGGCCCGTATCTCCCCGCCAATCACAAGCAGTCCACCAGTGATGAAGGTCTCACAGGCAACTCGAGCCTGAGGATCGAACCCAAGCGCATAGTCGAGCACTGAGTCACTGATGCGGTCGGCCACCTTGTCAGGGTGACCCATCGAGACAGATTCAGAGGTGAAGCGATGACGACGCATTGACGCAGAACTCCTTGTTCATCTTGAGGATCGTTGGGCCACAGCTTTGAAGAGCCCGTTCTCGCCCATGGTAGGCTCCCGCCGACATGAAGGTCACTGAACACCTCGCCCTGGCCAAGGAGCCGCTCATCAGTTTCGAGATCATCCCGCCAACGCGCGGCGGCGATCTTGCAACCCTGCTTGGCCTGATCGAGGATCTCGCCGAACACCGCCCGCCCTTTATCGACATCACGAGCCACGCCGCCGAGGTGGTGTACGACGACATACCCGATGGCGTTCGTCGACGAGTGACAAGAAAGCGACCAGGCACGCTTGGCATTTGCGCCCTCATCCAGAACAAGTACAACATCGATGCCGTTCCACATGTGTTGTGCGAGGGTTTTACTCGTGAGGAGAGCGAGGACTTCCTGATCGAGTTGCACTACCTCGGTATCGACAACGTGCTCGCAGTTCGAGGAGACTTCACGGGGCGGCAGAAGCCGTTGCACGACGGTAGGAGTCGCAACGACTACGCGAGCGACCTCATCAGCCAGATCGCCGCCATGAACGACGGTCGGTATCTCGAGGACCTATCAGATCCCTATCCGACGGCGTTCTGCATCGGTGCCGCTGGCTACCCGGAGAAGCATTTCGAGGCACCGAACCTAAGTGCGGACGTGAGGACTGTGAAGCGGAAGGTGGACGCGGGGGCAGAGTACATCGTGACTCAGATGTTCTTTGACAACGCGCACTACTTCTCATTCGTGGACGAGTGTCGAGATCTGGGCATCGACGTACCGATCATCCCAGGATTGCGAGTGCTCACGAATGCAGGACAGCTCACATCGATTCCCCGCACCTTCCACTGCGACGTCCCCGAGTCATTGGCCCACGAGATCAGCTCATCACCGGACCACGCACGGGACATCGGTGTTGCGTGGACCGTCGAGCAGTCGAGGGAACTCATCGGGGCTGGCGCCCCGTCACTGCATTTCTTCGTCATGACGAGGTCAGGAGCCGTCAACTCTGTACTGGCAAAGCTGAACATCTAACGGTCGGAAACGGCTCGCCAGAGTGCGTCGTGATGCATCCGCGTGGATACTGCTTGAATAACGCGATGTACTCCTCACGTAACCCCAATGTCTGACCCCGTGGTTGTGGCGCTGAACGCCGACATAGTGAGCTACAGCCGTCTCATGGCCGACGATGCACAGCACACCGCAACAGCTCTTCGGAAGGTGCGGACGGTCGTTGCAGACGAGATAGCGGCTGGCGGTGGATCGCTGCTCAACTTTGTCGGGGACAACTTCATGGCCGTATTCAACCGTCCGGAGCAAGCGGTCCGCACCGCAATAACCATTACGAACGTTGTGGCGGTCGAGAACGCTTCCATCGCGGAGTACCTTCGCCTTCGATTCCGAATGGGAATCGACATGGGGCCTGTGCACATTGACAAGGACGGTTCACACCTCGGCGATGCACTGAACATCGCTGCAAGGATCCAGTCGATCGCCCAACCCGGCGGACTCAGTATCTCGGGTGAGGTATTCCGCGCACTCGATGAGCCGAGTTTCCGATTCAGATCGAATGGCATGCAGCGGCTCAAGAATATCCCTGAGCAAGTCCACGTATACGACTTTGCTGACCTGCCGGCTGAAGGTGACACCGCACCCAACCCGAAACGCCCACTCTCACTCGGGACTCCAAGCGTGGCCGTGCTCCCAATGCACATCGCCAGCGACGCGGACAGCCTCAAGCCGATTGCCGCCTTCCTTCTTTCAGATGTCGTTTCCGGACTTATCAATCTCCGCAATCTCGACGTCGTGGATGTGACCACTTCCGGAGGACACGTCGGCGAAACGGAACAGGCCCCTCCAAACGTGCGATATATGCTCCTATCTGGAATCCTCCAGGCAGGATCGCGAATCCGTCTTTGGGCGCAGATAAGGGATGTCCTGACGCAAAGTGTGCTCTGGGTGGGAAAGTGGGACTGCTCAGATGATGGCTTCTTCGACATCTCGGACGCGCTGGCGACCGACATCGTGCGTGCCTTCGAGATCGAATTGATCGTCGGTGAACCCGCTCGCGTCTATCAGGAACTCGGGAACCCGGAGGCAATCGCCAAGGTGTACGAAGGCTGGTACAACTTGACGGCCGGAACACGGAATGGATGGAATCGAGCCAATGAGCTCTTTCGTGAGCTGCGAGCGGACGCTCCAACCAATGCAGTAGGTCCTGTTCTATATGCCTTCACCCAATGGATGGGTGCGCGCGACGGACTCGTCAACGATCGAGCTGAGGCCTTCGAGGAAGCCAGAGCCAACGCGCAACACGGCCTCGATCTGGGTGACAACACCGGTCTCTCCGCAATGATCCTCGCAGCAGTAGAACTCGAAGGTGGAGATGCGGACGCAGCCCTGGAGGGAATAGCAAAGGCCAAGATCCTGCGGCCCACGTGCGATCTGACCTGGGCGATGGAGGGAAGCATCAGAAGATATCTCGGGCAATGGGAACAGGCGGTTGTGCTCATCGATCAGGCAATGGATCTCAGCCCTGTCAACAAGCCGTGGTATCCCACAGTGCTCGCGAGTTCGTACTACGTGGGGCAGAAGTTCGAAGAGGCAGCAGCCGTCGCTGAAGAAGTGCTTGAGCACCAGCCAAAGAATATCGAGGCGCTACTGGTGCTGGCCGCATCGCAGAGCCATCTCGGTCTCGACCGAAGAGCGCAGGCGACTGGAGCCTTGATCGTCGATCGCTTCCCCGATGCAGACACGTCGCAGTGGCTTCTGTCGAACCCCTATCAGGATGACGAGTTCGTAGATCGTTGGCGACACGACCTCGAGAGCGCAGGACTCCTCTCAATCTGACCACTACGGATGCCGACCTCAGAGTGTCAACGGCTGATCCCTGCGCGGGTGTTGCTACGCCTCGCTTCCAGCGGACGGTGCAATGATCGGCGTTTCCGACGACCAGGGAAAGTTGATCCACCGATCGGTACGACGCCACACGTAGTCACACTTGATAACGGACGCCGGCTTCTCATACAGGACGGCGGCGCGCGTCTCGTTCACGGAGTGCGTCACGAATTCGTACACTTTTGCAAGCGTGTGCCCCGTGTCGGCCACATCGTCGACTACGAGGACGTTCGAATCGTGGAGATCAACGAGCTCCAGATAGGGCGGGAGGATCACGGGGACATCAAGGCGTTCGTCGACGTCGGTGTAATACTCGACGTTGATCATGTAGCAGTTCTTGATCGACAGGGCGTATCCAAGGGACCCCGTTGGGATCAGCCCGCCCCGCGCAATACCCAGGATGATGTCAGGCTCGAACCCATCGTCGGCGATCTGTCGTGCCAACTCACGCACGCCAACCCCGTAGTCGGGCCATGTGAGTATCTCGCGCTCCACACCGGCATCGTCTGTCATCATCGCACCTCATAATCGACGTAGAAGGCACCGTAAACCACCCCGCTGGCCTACGCGTGGCCAGATCGACGGCTCGCACCGACAACATTGCCGCTCAAGATTGCATACGCTTTCCTGCACACGACCCGAGCGAGGCGAATCCATGACGAGCAGGACATTGATCGATCTCAGTCACACGATCATCGATGGTATGAAGACGTATCCAGGACTCCCCACCCCCATCGTCGCCACGCATCTTTCACGAGAGGCCGCAGAAGAGGCGTATGGGCCCGGGATCACGTTCCAGATCGGACTCATCACGCTCTGCACCAATACCGGCACCTATCTCGATGTCCCATTCCATCGCTATGCAGATGGACACGATCTCACCGGTCTGGATCTTGAGCGAGTAGCTGGAGTTCCAGCTGTGTGCCTCGATCGTCGCGGTGAAACTGAAATCGACATCACCGCTGCTGAACTCGTCGGCCTTGAAGGTCACGCAGTCCTTGTACGCACCGACCACTCGGATCACTTCGGCACTGACGCCTACTTCGATGCCCATCCGCACCTAACCGCACGGTCGGCCGAAGCGCTCGTGAACGCGGACGTCGCCTGCGTCGGGATCGACTCGCTCAACATTGACTCCATGGACGGCACGGACCGACCGCTCCATGCAGGTTTGCTTCGAGCAGATATTCCAATCGTCGAGCACATGACCAATTTGGCGGCTTTGCCTGAGAGCGGATTCGAGTTCACGGCCGTACCGCCGAAGATCGAGGGCGCCGGAACCTTCACGGTCCGCGCTTTCGCAGCCGTGCCTAACTAGTGCCCCGAGGAGTGACAAAACCCCGCCCTTTGCGACTGGTGCGCCTGATCGCCGATCTGACCAACGCCATCAAATAGTCGGGCCAAGTGAGGATCTCGCGATTGGGACCACCGCTGTTTTCTGTCATCAGACCTCACATCTGGGGGGACGAACCGTAAACCGTCAACGCGTCCTACACGGCACCGGCGCCCATGATGAGCCAGCGTGCTCTGACGTCAGGCCAGCACCGGGTACTTCGCCCTGTCTTCGATGAAATCCACGAGCTGTATGAAGGGGTCGAAGCCAATCACGTTGAGTGCATCCGCCACGAAGTTCGACAGAGCATTGATGTCGTAAAAGTAGGCTTCGCCATCTCGGTCATTGACCAAGTACTCAACACCGCCGAGGTCTGCGCCTGTCGCCTCGATGATCCGGGCAGCTTCGGCGATGATCGGACCCGGAGGAACATGCGCATCGACGAGGTCACCTGCGTCGGCGACGCCGCTGACCGGATCGCAATAGTCGGCCGGGCAGAGGTTGAAGGAACCAGGCTGTAGCTGCAGTCGGATGGCATAGAGGAACCTTCCGCCAAGGATCTCAACCCTCACGATTGAGTTTCCTCTCGCCGGGAGCTTCTCCTGGACCAGCCCAACACCGTCGGGTCCGAGATCGTCAACCAGTCCCGCTTCAACAGCACCAGCCAGTTCCTCACGCGTCTGGTATTCGGTGATACCAGCACCACTACCACCAATGTTCGGCTTCACGAGCACTGGGAACGTCAGATCAATCGCAGCACCAACGATCTCGTCCGAGTTGAGAACGGGGCGCCCCTCGGGATGGCGAACCCTCTTACGCCGAAGCAAATCCAACTGCTTCCTCTTGGAGAGTTCGTAGCTGAAGGACTCAGAGCCGTTGATGACAGGAATCCCTACAGATTCAGCGTTGCTCAGGAACTCGGGTGTTTCGAGCATTGCAGCCATGTGCCCACGCGTCCATGCAGATGGACTCATACGATTCACGAGAACGCTCCAGTCACCGGCTACTGTCGGGTCGAATCCTCCGTTGGATGCATCGATTGAGACCCAATCGAGACCACGGCGTTCCATCTCAGCGAACAGCGGTTCGTTCCATTGGGGATGCTCGTGGAGAATCGCTATCGACACGTGGTCTTCTCTCTGCTGGGTGATGAAGTTAACCCTATGATGATGATGATAATTCCGTACTGCAACGAGAATGACGAATCGTGCGGACACGTCTTCTCGCGACCCGCTCAGGCTGCATCCTTCAGAGGGCTCGGAAAGCGAGCGACCGTCTCGGCAGCAGAGCGCTCCGGTTTGGAACGTGCCGTCGCAGTGAGGCCGACACCGGCAAGGATCAGAGGTAGGGCGATGAAGATCGGACCCGTAATGATCTCGGCTCCCAGCGTTAGGCCGAG
>JAMBLH010000005.1 GCA_023336875.1 Actinomycetes bacterium | reverse complement strand
CAGCGAGGATCGAGGGGGGAGTGCGAGCCTGCGAGCCTATGACGGCACAGCTCGCGGCAGCTTCAAACAGCATCAATCAAGTCAAGCTCTCGCGTACCGGGCTCGCGGGCTCGCGGACCCCCCTGCATCGCTTCGCTCTGCTGTCCCCCCTGAAGGGGGGGACGTGATCGTGTCGCTTCATCCCGTGTTTCGGAGGCCTGAGGCGAGACCGTTCATGGTGAGAAGGAGGGCGCGCTGAAGGGTGGGATCGGTGACTTCGGTTTCTCTCGATCGTCGCAGAAGTGAGATCTGGAGGTAGCTGATCGGGTCGAGATATCGATCCCTCACGTCAAGCGTGCGCTTGAGAGAGGGATCACGGTCGACGAGACCCGTGTCGGTGATCGCAGTGACCGCTTCCACGGTTCTGTCGTGCTCGGCTCTGATGATGTCGAATATCGGAGCGTGCTCCAAGGGTGAGAGCGCGGCGTATCTCGCAGCGATCGTAAGGTCGGTCTTTGCGAGTGTCATCTCGACATTGGAGAGGAAGGTTCTGAAGAACAGCCACTCCTCGTACATGTTCTCAAGGGCATCGTCGCCATAGATGGCAGCCGCAGATTGAAGGCCCGATCCGACGCCGAACCATCCGGGCACGATCTGTCGTGACTGTGTCCACCCGAAGACCCATGGGATGGCCCTGAGGCCTTCGATGGAGAGTTCACCGGAGCCGGGGCGCCGTGCCGGTCTGGACCCGATGTTCATCTGGCCGAGTTCGTCCACAGGCGTCGTCGCGGTGAAGTAGGGGATGAGGCCATCAGAGTCGATCAGAGCTCGGTATGACTCGAATGCCGTGTCGGACACAGTTGTCATGATCTGATCCCAATCCGCAAGAACGTCGTCCGGTTGGCGCGACGTCCGATGGAGGACGGACGCCTGCAGCGTTGCTGCAACCGTGAGTTCCAGATTCCTCCTTGCAAGGACTGCAAGGGAGTATTTGTCCGAGATCACCTCGCCCTGTTCGGTGATCTTGATCCGACCATCGACCGTTCCCCATGGTTGTGCGAGTATGGCATCCTCGGTTGGCCCTCCGCCTCTTCCTACGGTGCCCCCACGACCGTGGAAGAGTCTCAGTTCGACGCCGTGGTCCCTTGCAACGTCGCGTAGATCCCGTGATGCCCTGTACAGCTCCCACTGGCTTGTCGCGATGCCAGCGTGTTTGTTCGAATCCGAGTACCCGAGCATGACCTCCTGGAGGTCGCCCCTCAGTCGCAGGTGATCCCTGTACTCGTCGATACTCAGTAGCTCATTGAGCAGTTCGCCTGCTCTTCGCACCTCGTCGATCGTTTCGAACAAGGGGACGAACCCGATCCGCGCTACTCCGGCATGCGTGTCGATCAGGCCAGCTTCCCTCGCAACAACCATGGCGGCGAGAATATCCAAGGGTCCGGTCGTCTCAGAGATGATGTAGGACTCAATCACCTCTGTCCTGTAAAGATCCTGTGCTGTGCGAATCGTCCGCATCGTCTCGAGCGTCTTCGCGGGTTCTCCCTCCAAGGTGGCGGCTGTGGAGGAGATCGGCCTATGACCGGCAAGCTCAGCCGTGAGGAGTGCAAGACGTTCTTCGCTATCCAACGCCCCGTAGTCAATGCCGACCAGCGAGTACAGCGCGCCTAACGCGGCGTGGTGTTTCAAAGCATGCTCTCGGACATCCATCACCGCGAATCGGAAGCCGAAGGCTGCAGCGACGTGTATGAGCCTTGTGATGGCACCGCCCGCGAGCATGGCACCGTGGTTCTGTGAAAGCGAACGGCGCATGACCTCGAGTTCTTCGATCAGCTCGTACTCCGATGTGTACTCGTTCTCCCCATGAATGCCCGAGCCGCTCTCGAATCGGTTAAGCGTGTTGATGAGTCGCTGATGGATGAACGCGAGCTTCTGTCGATACGGCTCACCGGAGGACAACTTCGTGAACCGTGAATGCACCTCGGGGAATCTCACCGCGTCTGCTGCAAGAGACTCGATGAGTTCTTCAGTGACGTCGACGATGCGATCGGACGTTGAGAGTTCGGCTGCGAGAGACTCAACCATCGTAATCAAGCTCCGAACCGCGTGGACGTGCTGGGCTTTGAGGATCTCAAGGGTGAGCGCCGGCGTCACATTGGGGTTTCCGTCCCTGTCGCCTCCAACCCATGTGCCGAAATGGAGGGGTTTCGCGGTCGCGGACATCTCGACGCCGAGGCGCGCGAGTTGATGCTCCAACTCGTTGTAGACGTCCGGTACGGCTGAAGCGAACAGGCCGCTGAAGAAGTGGATGACGGAGCGGGCTTCATCGGTTGGCGTCGGCCGTTCCACTCTGAGTTCATCTGTCTGCCACATGGCGTCGATGAGCTCAGCGATACGACGGTCGATCCGATCCCTGTCCGATTGCCTCGCCGATCGAGCTCGGCGTCGATCCAGGAGTGACGCGATCTCAATCGTCTTCGATTGGACCGAGCGACGAACAGCTTCAGTGGGGTGTGCCGTGAACACAGGCCGCACCTCGAGCTTCTCGATGATGTCGCGAGTCGTCTCGTGATCGGCATCCGATTCGAGGATCAGGTCGATCGTGTGGGAGAGGCCGGTGGCATTGCTCCCTCCGTCGAGACGATGCACCTGTTCGGCGACATTGGCAAGAGCAAAATATGTCGAGAAGGCTCGGACGAGCTGGATCGCGGATTCAACGTCGATTCCATCGAGGAGTTCGGCCAATTGCTCTACAGCGGTCGCAGCCTCAACCGGCCGGGATGAGTCCCTGGCGGTTTTCGTGAGCCCTCGTACCGCCTCCACTAGGTCAAGCAGGTCCTGGCCATGTTGGCGCACGAGCGCTTTACCCAACAGGCCACCGAGAAGGCGTATGTCGCCTCGCAACAACGTGTCGTCGATGTGGGTGGTCAGTGACATCCGATGACACTACCGGTGCTGCATACCTGTGCAACCGTGCTGAAGCGCTGCCGACACTAGGTTTCCACCATGGAATTCATCTTCGATGCCGTCGCCGATGGCATCAGCTATCTGATCGAGTTCGGCCCAGATCTACGCGGGATCGTCGCGCTCACGCTCGTTGTCTCCCTGTCTGCAACGCTCATCGGGTCGACGATTGGCGTTCCAACGGGGCTATGGCTCGGTCAAGCGCGATTCCGCGGTCGATGGTTGATCGTGATGATGGTGAACGTCGGGATGGGTATCCCCCCCGTGCTTGCGGGGCTGTTCGTGCTGTTGCTCCTGTGGGGCGACGGACCGCTTGGCGGGCTCGAGCTTCTGTTCACACCCACGGCAATGATCATTGTCCAGAGCATCCTTGCCCTTCCAATCGCGATTGGTGTATCGCTCGCTGCCGTGGCAAGCCTTGCACCGGCCGCAACAGAGCAACTCCGCGCGTTCCACCTCACACTCCCTGGACGATTGAGAATTCTCGCGAGTGAGGCGAGGGTCGGAGTGCTTGCGGCGGTAGCCGCTGCGTTCGGCCGAGTCATCGCCGAGGTCGGCGCCGTGCTGATCGTCGGGGGCAATATTGCAGGCGAGACTCGTGTGCTTACAACAGCAATCGTGCAGGAGACGCGTCAGGCACGATTCGGCGCCGCGATCGCGCTGGGTATCGTGTTGCTTGTGCTCTCGACGTTCGTTAACGGAGGCCTCACATGGCTCCAGACGCGGGGGGACGCGGATGCCTGACAGATTCACATTCGACGATCTCGTCTATCCCACCGATGGCAGTGTCCTCAACGGTGTTGGTGTGTCCATTGGAGCACGCGAGTCGGTCGCGCTCTTCGGTCCAAACGGCGGCGGTAAGACGTCGGTGATGCGACTCATCGCGGGGACCGTCGCGCGTGCCAAACCGCTCGCCGAGGTCACCTACCTTCCCCAGACGCCATATCTATTCAGAGGGACCGTGGAATCGAACCTGACCGTCGGTCTTGATGGAGCGGAGTCCTCCGACGCGAGGCTCCTGGCCGATGATCTTGAGGTCGGCCATCTTCTGTCGCGGCCATCAGGCGAGCTCTCTGGTGGTGAGGCGCAGCGAATCGGCCTTGCCCGCACGCTTGCGTCCACGGCACCCCTTGTCCTCTTGGATGAGCCTCTCGCTCCGATCAATGCAGCAGGTCGCGACCACGTTGCTGAGATCATTCGGCAACGGACGGCTGAACGCGCCCTGCTGTGGGCAACTCACAGCGTCGAAGCCGTCCGCGCAATAGCAGGCAGACTCGTGGTTATCGATGAGGGAGCCGTGCTCCAGGAGGGTCCGGTTGGGGAAGTACTGGACTCGCCCGCCGATGAGCGCGTGGCCACGATCCTGGGCACGATCTGATGCTGGGCAGATGGCTCCTGATTGCCCCTGCGATCGTGCTGCTCGCTGCGGGCTGTTCCTCTTCCGGCGAGACCCGGGTGGTCGTTGCCGCAGGGACGACACTTGTTGACTCGCAGTTCATGGCTGAAATCGCTGAAGCGTACGCTGAGGTCGAACCATTGACCGAGCTGTCGGTTGTAGCGCTTTCATCAGCGCAAGCCATCTCGCTCGCCGAGGCCGGCGATGCAGATGTGATGATCACGCATAGTCGTGAGGCGCTCGATGAGTTCCTGGAAGCTCACCCGCGTTCGGTGAGGTACGACGTGTTCGCAAGCGACTTCTTTCTCGTCGCCGATCCCGAGATCCGTCTCGTTGTCGATTCGATCGAGCAGGCACTGTCTGTCGTTGCCGACGAAGCCCATCTGTTCGTGAGCAGGGATGATCGATCGGGAACACATATCGCCGAACTAGACGCCTGGGACGCATCTGGCATCGACCCATCCGGCCAGCCGTGGTACATCCGCACGGGTACGGGGATGGGGTCGACATTGCAGGTCGCCGACCAACGACATGGTGTCACGCTTGCCGAGCATGGTGCGTACCTCGCTTCGGAATCCGTGCTCTCTCTTCTTCGCGTTGACAACACGGTCATAGGCAATCCATATGACCTCACCGTCGTTGGTCCCGAAGCCGATCGCGCTGCAATCGCATTCGCAGAATGGATGACGTCACCTGATGGCGTTGTCGTCATCCAAGATGCGAACCTCAAGCTCTTCGGCAAGCAGGTATACGCGACTCCCTGAACCCGGCTGTTCGCTGTTGTCTGTCGATATCATCACGCCAACACGCAATTCCTGAGGAGCTGGAATGGGAAGGCAGAAGGTCGTTGTCGCTGAGGCGATCGCCGACGCAGGGGTCGAAGGTCTCGCGGCGTCATATGACGTGGTAGATGCGGTCGGTTTGCCCCGCGATGAGGTGATGGCCCTTGTTGGCGACGCTGCTGCGATCATTGTCAGGTCAGCAACCCAGGTCGACCGTGAGATGATCGAGGCAGCCCCCGACCTTGTTGTCATCGGCAGAGCAGGAATTGGGATCGACAATATCGACCTCGATGCAGCAACCGAGTCCGGAGTGATGGTCGTCAATGCGCCCAACGCAAACACCATCTCTGCTGCTGAGCACACCATGGCGCTGTTGCTTGCCCAAGCCAGGAGAGTCCCCGAGGCTGATCAGAGCCTCAGGGAAGGCAGATGGGATCGCACGAAGTTCAAGGGCATTGAACTCCACGGCAAAACTCTTGGAGTACTCGGTCTCGGCAAGATCGGAACTCTCGTTGCGCAGCGCGCGTCATCTTTCGGCATGAGGATCGTCGCGTATGACCCGTACGTGTCACCCGAACGGGCCAAGAGGCTCGGCATCGAACTGCTCTCTCTCGATGGCGTATTCGACGCTGCTGACATGCTGACAATCCATCTTCCCAGGACAGCTGAAACCGAAAATCTCATCAATGCGACGACGATCGCGCAGATGAAGGATGGTGTGAGAATCGTCAACGTCGCCCGTGGCGGGATCGTCAACGAGCAAGATCTCGCAACGGCCGTCCTGAGTGGCAAGGTCGCAGGTGCAGCAGTTGACGTGTTCGACACAGAACCGACAACCAGCAGCCCACTATTCGCCGTTCCACAGATCACCGTGACACCACATCTCGGTGCAAGCACCGTTGAAGCACAGGACAAGGCCGGTATTGCCGTGGCCGAGTCGGTCGGGGAAGCACTTGCCGGTAATCTCGTCCTGAGTGCCGTGAATCTCGATCTCGGACCGAACGTGTCGCCAACGGGCCGGCCGTTCATCAAACTGGCAGAGCAACTCGGAACGATCTTTGCGGTGTTTTCGAAGGGGCTACCCGGTCAGTTGACCGTCGTCACGAAGGGCCAGCTCTCCGACGAGCCTGTAAAGCCATTCGCGTTGGCGGTTCTCAAAGGGGCACTCGGTGCTACGTGTGACGTACCGGTGACGTACGTGAACGCACCCCTGATCGCACGACAGCATGGTGTGTCGCTCATCGAGGAGTGTCACAAGGAGGTCGCCGACTATCAGTCAACGATCCGGGTGTCCGGGTTCGTTGATGGTCGACCAAGAACTGTCGCGGGAACATTCATGGAGCGAAAGGGAGCGGTGTTGATCGGCGTCGATGGCTATGCCATTGAGGTCCCTCTCACGGATCACCTCCTACTCGTGCGAAACGAGGATGTACCCGGATGTATCGGGAGAGTCGGCACGTACCTTGGGGATATCGGCAGCAACATCGCCGACATGGTCGTCGGGCGAGCACCGAACGGCGCGGCCGCAATGATGGGTATCGCCCTCGACGAGCCGCTCAGCCAGAGTAACGCCGCGGGCCTACTCGACCTGGACGGGATCGCAGCCGCGAGATACATCAATCTGGAGTAAGAAAAGCCGTCAGGCTTCGGGTTCAGAGGTCCAGTGTTCTCTTCAAGTGGTGGGCCGCTGACGCCGAAACATTTCTATGGGACTCACATTCTTGACGGGTTACGTACTGGGACAGCATGGAACGCAATCTGCGCGGCTGGCCTCGACGGCGGCGAATCAGTCTGGTTCAGGTGTGAAGGATCTCCTCGACCTCCACGACCGCGTTGATCGCCTGCTCCTCGTCGTTGATGGAATGTGGGCGTTGCTTGAGGACGCCGGATACACGGACGAGCAACTGCGTAAGAAGATTCAGGAGATCGATCTTGCAGATGGGATCGAGGACGGCAAACGCACGAAGCTGGCAACCGAATGTGTCGCATGTGATGCCAAGGTTGCGCCCGGATTGACGTCGTGCCAGTTCTGTGGAACCGCCCTGCCGGGAGACGAACACGACCCGCTCAGCGGCGTTTGAAGCGGTCCGACCCAGGACGCTAGAGGATCAGGTAGGCAAGCCATCCCGCGGCAAGGCCGTAGAGGCCGGCAACGACGTCATCCATGGTGATGCCAACGGAGCCCGGCAGTTCTTCGGCTTGGGGTACGCCGGGGAGGACTTTGAAGATGTCAGCCAGCCGTGCAACAACGACCGCTATCAACCATGGCCACCCGGCAAGACCGATCACTGCAACAAAGGTGCCAGCCATCTCGTCGATGACGATCCAGCCTGGGTCCGCATGATCGTCAGCGAAAGGTGCAGCCGACCACAGCGAGAGCAGGAGAAACAGAATGAACACCGCCGTCTGCCACCACCACGGTTTGTCCCACCACAACAGGCTAAGACCGGCAGCCAGAACGGCGCCAAATGTCCCTGCGCCATTGTCTGACCCCCACATCCTGGACGGTATGAGCCCTACACCGAAACCGGAAGCGACGAACTTATGCATGGCCGTAGACGGTAGACCGATAGCGGGCGCAGCGAGCGTACTGTCAAGTTTCCATGTAATGCCCGAGTGAGGACCAGACGCCGAGCTGAGTCACGGCACTTGAATCGCTCCCTGCCGCTGGGATTGTGAACACCCGGTTGAGCCTCCTCCGCCTTGACGCAGTCAAGGCTGCGCCTGCGTTGTGCGTCCTTGCCAAGAGCGTCGATGCCACGTAGACACCCAGACACCAATTCCACGAGGGACCACTAGCCTTCCGCCATCTGGCAGACTTAGGACATGAAAGCTACTGAATACATTTGGATGGATGGCGAACTCGTCCCCTGGGCCGACGCCCAGGTGCACGTGCTCACTCACGGTCTTCACTACGGCACGGGAGTCTTTGAAGGTATCCGTGCCTACGAGACCGACAACGGCGCTGCCATCTTCCGGCTAACGGATCACATGGATCGCCTCGTCCGATCTGCAAAGGCGATCGGTATACCCCTCGACTACGGCGTCGACGAATTGGTGAAGGTGTCAAAGGAGGTCCTTCGTGTGAACGGGTTGATATCCGGGTACATCCGGCCGATCGTGTTCTTCGGCACCGGTGCAATGGGGCTGAATCCAGCCGGAGCCGGTGTCCACGTCGCGATTGCAGCCTGGGAATGGGGAGCATATCTCGGTGAGGAGGGGCTCAAGAACGGAATCCGAGTCGCGGTGTCCTCATGGCGACGGATCGGTCATGACGCGTTCATGCCGAATGCCAAGGTGACGGGTGGATATGTGAACTCTGTGCTTGCCAAGACGGCAGCGGTTCGCGCGGGGTACGACGAGGCGATTCTCCTCAACGCAGAAGGCGTCGTGGCAGAGGGTTCGGGAGAGAACCTATTCGTCGTGCGCGACGGAATCGTGCTTACACCTCCAACCTCGGCTGGGGCGCTTGACGGAATTACCCAGGATTCGGTGCGAACGCTGCTGGTCGATGCCGGTTATGACGTCAGGGAGGCAACGATCACCAGGACCGACCTTTACTACGCGGACGAGCTGTTCTTTACCGGAACAGCAGCCGAGGTGACACCAGTGCGAGAAGTCGATGATCGAGCTGTCGGCACGGGCAACCCGGGTCCTGTGACAAGATTCGCGCAGAAGGCCTTCATGGACACGGTTACGGGCCAGAACGAACGACACGCTGATTGGCTTGAGTACGCCTGAAGTCCGGAATTCAGCGGGGAGCGACCGTGTGACGTATCGATTTCTCACTGGAGAGCATCTCGAGTTCGACCTTGCGGTTGCGACGCTTGAAGGCATGCATACGCCCTACTGCTGGGGGTGCGGCGTTGAGGCGGAGCAGGGTCTCGGTCTCCGCCCTGAGCTTGAAGGGTCGATGATCCGCGCTGATCTCGAGTTTGCCAGGCGATTCGAAGGGGGCCCCGGCACGGTTCACGGCGGGGCTATCTCT
>JAMBLH010000004.1 GCA_023336875.1 Actinomycetes bacterium | reverse complement strand
TCGACACCAGCGTCAGCAAGGAGCATGGTCAGCGCTGCGAGCTGACCCGGACGATTTCTGAGCCGAACCGAGAACTCCTTCATGAGTCCATCATAGAGCTTCTGTCGCGTCGATGCGAGCGTTGCGTCTGCTGTGGGCGTATTGACCTTGGTCGCAGCACAAGCATTCGCCATCCTCTTCGTCACCGCGTATAGTCAGGGGGACGGGGTGCTCACCCCCGAGCGTGAGAATGGTCGGAATGGGGGCTATCGACGTGACCACATCTGACGGCGAAACGAACAACTCAGGCCAACATCACACGAAGGTGACAACCTTCCTCAACCCGGCCTTCTCTGGTGAGATGGCATACGATGGTCTCGAGCTAGTTGACAATGCCACCCCGATCATCCCCGGAGGAGTTGTCGAATTTCGCGTCCACGGCGTGAATGGCGGAACCCCAGAGCAGAATCTTGGTGACCCACATCCCATCCGGGTCGCAGGTGATGCCACCGCCGGTGTATACAGGCGAAGAGAGGAGCTCAATTCAGGCCCTGATCGTACGGTTGAGGCCTACAACTGGTCCTCGATGAACAGTCGAAAGTCGATTCGAGCGTGGTGGCTGCTCTTGTTTCCTTTCGCTGCGAGTGGTTTCGCCGGGTGGCTGTTGCCGCCCACACTGACGACGGATGAGAGAACGGTTGCTCGGGCGGTCGTTCGCATCTTGGCGCTCATCGTGACGTTCGTCGCAGTCGTAGGCATGGGACTGACAACGATCGACATCATCGGAGTCCAGTGTGGCGGATCATCGGCATGCACATCGAACTTCTGGTTGGGATGGCTTGATAGGATTGCCGGGTGGGGACCGCTGGAGGGACTCGCAACTCGACGCGCGGTGATCTTCACCATATTCCCGCTTGCTGCGCTGTTCGGGGCCTGGTGGGCCGGTCGCCGGTCGAACAGCTACGAGATCTACGGCGCACCAATCGTTCCAGGTACCGGACCCGCAGGCGCGGCACGGATTGATGACGTTCACATGGACCAAGTGGAGTTCTGGCAGGCTCCTGACACGGTGTACGTGCAGATGTGGATCCACACGTCGGTGGCCCTGTCGGGGTTGGCAATGGTCATGGCCCTCGTCTTTCGCCAACTCGCACCTCACGGAATCCACGACGGGACCCTCCGCGTTCTCATGTTCACCTCGGCGGCTTGGATGGTGATCATCGGAGTTGGCGTGATACTGGTCGGAGGGATGCACCAGATCCCTCGCTCGTTCTTGCGGAGGCGCCCCGTGGCGTCGAGTTCGGGATGGCTGCGCCGCTTGCCTAGGCCCGTCAGACCGAGGCTGACTTGGATCCCCGCGGGAGTCTCGATTGGCCTGATGATCTATGTGCTCATCCTCGGCTGGTTCACGCCACACCGTGTCGTGCCCTCGTACAACGGCGTTGGCAAATACGTCACCTTCGAACCGCCACTCGAAGGGTTCCGGAACGCGCTCATTTGGGCCCTGGTTGGTGGACTCGCTCTGCTCTTCGTCCTTGGTATCGCAATCCGAGCATACGGCATCACGATCGCGATCCCGATCATCGGTGCATTGTGGTTCCTCGTGATCTGGGGCAATGACCCCTCCGGTGCTACCCAGGAGTCGTTCACGATCGGTGGGGCACCTGCCGTGTGGTTCATCGCCACCGTCTACTTGTTCGCTGCGCCGTTGATTCTCTACAGCATTGTCAGGGAGACGTCGGATGAGCGTAGGAGCCCGTTGTGGGCCACACTTGGGATTACTGTGCTCTCCGTAGCCGGTATCGGTGTGATCGCTCGGAACCGAAGTTGGTGGGTCATCCTCGGCGTCAGTTTGCTTGTGGTGCTCTACGTCGGTGTGATGTTCTGGAGCCAGGTCCGAGGTGGTCACGACCGTCCTGAATACGGTTCGATGAGACACGGCACGGCGTTGGTGATGGCATCCTTGGGGTTGATATCGATCTTCACCGCGGTCTCGAGCAGTGCGGTATGGGTGGCGCGTATGATCGGAACCGCGGTCTCCGATCCCGCACCGGCCGGGAGCAACCTCTCGGCGGATGACATAATCCGATATCCAGCCGAAGCGGGATGGGTCGCGTTCGCCGCATTCGCAGGAATCGTTGTGTTCCTGCTTTTCGGCGCGCTCAGATTCGGCGTCCTGTATTTCGCCCGATGGCGAGGCAAAGAGACCTATCTTTGCGCAGCGTATGACGAGGAAGCCGTACCGTTGTTTGGTTACGATGTGTCTGGGACCTGCGCTGGACCTCCGGAGAGCGATCAGGGACGCCTTGCGTTTGCAAAGAAGGCGCGTACGTCGCGGCTGATTGCGAACTTCACCGACGACGTGGACTGGATTGTGGCAAGCGCCATTGGTGTTGTCCTCGCAATCCTGGTGGCAACAATCCTGTCGAGAACCTTCGACCGCCTTCCGAGTGGCTACCTGTCCGCGATAATCGGATTCGCCACCTGGGCCATCGGTTTCGTTGTCGTTGGGTCGATGTGGGCTGTCCGGACGGCCAAGGACAGTCTTCCATTGCGGCAGGCATTCGGGATGCTCTGGGAGGTCATGTCGTTCTTCCCACGACGGTTCCACCCATTGGCACCACCCTGTTACGCGGAGCGTGCCGTGATCGACGTACGCGATCGCCTGATATGGCTAGGCAAGGAGGAGGCGAAGACCATCGTGGTTGCCCACAGTGAGGGAACGATGATTACCTTTGCTGCGCTGATCAGCCTGTGCCCCATTGTTCGGGAGGTTCCGGGGGGACCCCTGATCACAGTCGAGCACCCCCAACCAACGGGAAACGAACTCAGCAACCTCGCGTGGGTGACCTACGGATGCATGTTGAATCGGTTGTTCGGTCGTGCATGGCCTGACCAACTCCGTGCCGTCGATATGCGCCGCTTGAAGGTGTACCTCGATGAGCCTGAACTGGATTTGCCCGAGGACCCGTTCCCTCCCGCGCTCATTGGAAGGTTGCCGCGATGGATGAACTTTGGCAGGTACACGGACTACCTTGGAGGGCGGGTCTTCTCACCTCCTCAGAAACGGCCCACCAAGGACGACCCGTGGCCGGAAGGACGTGGAGACGCGCGTTGCGACGATGTCTTCTTCGGGGATCCGGTGCGTCGATGGAGGATCAAGGGACAGGTTGGCTTCGCTCGGATGTGGCGCCACAGTTACAACTACGAGAGCGACGAGGAGGACCAACGATTCCGACAGTACGTGTGGAACATGGCCCGAGTGTTCGGCGGTACTCTCGTTGAGAGTACCGTCAGTGCCTCGACCGCTTCCGACCACACGTGCGAGGCTCACCTTGTGAAAGAGGATGAGCCGACGCTGGACTCTCTCATATAGTCGAACATACGTTCGACTAGGATGGGTGGGTGACCCGTTACGCTGAGCTGCATTGCCATACCAACTACTCGTTCCTCGATGGGGCATCGTGGGCGGGTGAACTCGTGGAACGCGCCGCTGAATTGGGTTACACAGCACTCGGGGTCACCGACCATGACGGGTTCCGGGGTGCGGTCCAGGTACACGCCCACGCATCAGCGGTCGGGTTGCCTGTCGTGTACGGCACCGAGGTCGGGATGCCCCGAGGTGATACCCCCGATGCCGACACCTCGGTAGAGGGGATCCTTGCGCCCACTGACGACGAGGTGGAGATCACGGGAGCACAGGACCTGACGCGGCGCGGACGCACGAGACGCATGCATGGCACGAAACCCACCGACACCGTCCCGACCGATCACCTCGTACTCCTCGCACCAGACCCGCTCGGGTACGCAGCGATAGGGCAGTTCGTGACGAAGGGGCAGTACAGGGGGAAGAAGGACAGGCCGCGGTACTCGTATCAGGATCTTCAAGATGCCATCCGCATGGGCACCCTGGTTGGATTGTCCGGGTGCTGGCAGGGAGAAGTCCCCGCTGCTGCAGCCGAGGGGAACCTGGTGGGTGCATTACGTGCAGCATCCCGGCTGAAAGAACTCTTCGAGGGCAGGTTCTACATCGAGCTCATCAACCATGGCATGCCCGGAGACGACCTGCGCAACGATCTTCTCGCCGAGGTTGCGATGCGGCTCAAGATCGACACGGTGGCTACGAATAACGTGCACTACGCCTATCGGCACGACGCTGACCTGTCCGAAGTTCTCGCCGCGATCGGTGGGAGAAAGTCCCTCGAGACCGCTGATGGTTTCCGCCC
>JAMBLH010000003.1 GCA_023336875.1 Actinomycetes bacterium | reverse complement strand
TGCTTCGGGTGATCCTGGGAGTACGGGATGTCCCTCAAAGCGTCGTCAGAGATCTGGGCGAGCATGGCCGCAGGGATCGCTGTTGTCGTAGTTGTCTCCGGTCCGGAAGATGCTTCGTCAGCGGTTTGGGTGGGCGCGGTCGCAGAGGCTGACGCCGCTGTTGTCTCTCCCAGCGTTGTCGATGTCACCGTGGCGGTCGTAGATGGTGTCGTGTCCACTGGTGCGGCGCTGGTGGATGAACATCCCCCGGCAACGAGCAGTACCGGCAGTGCCAGAGCAGATAGCAGTCTTCCTCGCATGGTTCCTCCCGGTTTCTCATCTTGCACTCACCCGATAAGGCGATGAGTTCGAGCATCGTATGACACGCACCTCTCGGCCAACGGAGTCGCGGCGCATCTGGGTGAAAGATTGACGGGGGATGGCGATGAGCTCGGTGTCACAGGCTCAAAGGGAAGTCGAGAATGCTCTCGCTATTTGCGCATCAGACGAGAACGACTGCCGCTCCGAAGATCGCAATTGCAAGGATGAGGATCACGGCCTGGCCGATGCCCCTCACAGCGGGCGATATGCGTTTTGCTGTCAGCTGGTGCCAGAGTGCAATGGCTATCGAGAGAGCGATCAGGGTCCCCTTGAGTGAGAACCGAGACCATGGGAGCCCGAGGGTCGTGTAGTTCGCGAACCCGGTGAGGACGGCGATCGCCATGGCTGCCCAAGAAACCCACGCGAATGTGCGCGCCATCAGGCGGAGCACCTCAATGTCTGTGTTGGCCCGACGGGTGGCCGCGACGAGGACCGCGAGCACGATCATTCCACCGGTCCAGACTGCTGCCGCGAGCAGATGTATCCACTTCAGCAGCTCGAACTCGGTCATTGCACCAGTTAGCCGTTGCCTTCGAGGAACCTGACGATCTCATCAACGAGAGCGTCGGCACGTTCAGGATCGAGGTTCGGAGATGGTGGCTCATCGCTGTCACGGTGCTTGTCACTAAGCGTTCCGAGGAAGGGCTCATTGTATGAGTTGAGCTCCTCGAGGAACTCAGAGATATCGGACCCCGCGTCCTCGAGAGCGTCATCGACCTTCTGTGTGTACTCGGCGTCCACCGCAATGAGCTCCGATGTATCGATATGGAGGTTCGTCATGTCCGAGAACTTCTCGATGATCGCGAGCACAGCCTTTGGGTATGGGTTCCCTCCGAGGTACGGGGGCGTTGGAGCCCATATGCTCAGTGACCGAATGCCCGATTCCGTGCATGCGCCCTGGACGACCCCGACCATGCCTGTGGGGCCTTCGTAGTCGGCGGAGTCGAGGCCGCTGCGGATAACGCTCACCGTGTCAGAACCGACACCCGAGAGATGTACCGTCTCCCTGTGGCTCACCGCTCCAACGTATGCGCCGGCAAGGATGACCTGATCGACGCCAACGTCGGCGAGAAGCTCGGCAATGCTTCGGGCGACTGTCTTCCAGTGGAAATTCGGTTCGGGACCAGAAACGACGATCAGGTCATGAGCATCCGCAGGCCGCTTGAGGGCGGTGAAGCGGATAGTTGGCCATCGAAGTTTTCGAGCAACTCCGTCGTCGATCGTGATCGAAGGGCGGTGCTGTTGGAAGTCGTAGATGGCGTCAGGCTCGATCTCAGCGAACACGTCAGGATCGTTGTGTGCATCGACGACGAAGTCAGCGGATGTCGATGCAACGTCACAGGCGTCGTTCCATCCGCCGAAGGCGATGATCGCGATTGGCTTCTTTAACTCCGGCATGTGGTGGCGTCTGATGACTTCCATGTCTGCAGGGTACCGATGCGCGAGAGTTGCTTCACAAACAGTCGGGTCACGAATCTCGCGACCAGGCCAACAGTGGCCGCCACGGAGATTTGGTAGCGCAAGCTGGCTCATCCAACTAGTTTCTTGAACAGTTTGGCGAACGAAGACCAGGAATCCCCCAACCCACCAGCCGCAGCCCTGCGTCGGTCCCTCGGACTGTACGCGGTCCTGACGATCTCGATCGGCGCAATGATTGGATCGGGCATCTTTGTGCTGCCCGGACTTGCCTTCAAGATCGCGGGTCCGGCTGTCATCCTTGCGTTCTTTCTTGCAGGACTCGTTGTGTTGCCTGCGGCGCTGTCCCAGTCCGAGATGGCGACAGCGATGCCCGAGGCCGGCGGCACGTATCTCTACATCGACAGAGCAATGGGACCGCTTATGGGGACCATTGCCGGCTTCGGTGTGTGGTTCTCATTGGTGTTCAAGGCAGCATTTGCCCTCGTCGGTCTTTCTGCGTACCTGGATTTCTTCATTGAGCATCCTGAGCGACCTGTTGCGGCGATTCTGGCTGTCCTACTGATTGTCCTGAATCTTGTTGGTGTCAAACAGACGGCCAAGCTCCAGGCACTTCTTGTCTCGATAGTGCTTGCGCTCCTCGCAGGGTTCATCATTCTCGGCGCCCCCCATGTGGAGTCCGATCGTTTCGACCCGTTCCTCTCTGAGGGCTTCAAGGGACTCTTCGCCGCAACCGCGGTTGTGTTTGTCTCCTACATAGGGGTCACCAAGGTGGCGAGCGTTGCGGAGGAGGTGAAACGACCTGGTCGAAACATCCCCTTGAGCATTCTCACATCTGTCTTCATTGCGATGCTTCTGTACCCCGCCGTTGTGGCTGTCATGGTCGGAGTCACGCCAGCTGAGGAGTTGGCGAACACAGAGACGCCCGTCCTTACTGCTGCTGCACAGTTCCTCGGAACCGGGGGCACCTATCTGGTGGCCGGTGCCGCGGTGCTTGCCCTGCTGTCGATGGCGAACGCCGGGATCATCGCATCGGCTCGATACCCGTTCGCTATGGCTCGAAACGCGCTCGCGCCACACTTCCTCGCTCGCGTCGGGTCGCGGTCCGGGGCCCCAGTAGCGGGAATTCTCGTTACCGGCGCTGCTCTGATACTTCTGGTTCTCTTTGTTCCACTCATCGAGCTCGCGAAACTTGCATCTGCGTTCCAGCTTCTCGTGTTCGCTCTCGTGAATCTTGCTTTGATCGCGTTCCGTGAGAGCCATTTGACGTGGTACAAGCCGAAGTTCCGATCACCTCTGTATCCGGCGCCCCAGATCTTCGGGATCGTCGCGGCACTCCTCCTCATGACCCAGATGGGTATCGTCCCCATCATCGGCGCGGCCGTGTTCGTCGTTGCCGGTGCGCTGTGGTATCGAGCGTTTGGCCAGTCGCGGGCCGTTAAGGAATCTGCTGCGAGAGACGCATTTCGACTGCGAGAGGATGCACGGCTGATTCAGGGGAGCGCTGCTGCCGTGGCAACCGGTGGCTATGAGCATGTGCTCGTGTTGATTCGTCGGCCCACGCGACCTGCGAGACAGCAGACGTTGTTCCGTCTCGCTGTTCGCCTGGCTGAGGCGGATGGAGGTCGGATTCACGTGATCAACTTCGATGCCTCGACGCGCCATCTCGTGCCAACTAGCGACGATCTCGCTATGGCCGAATCACTTGGAATCGAGGTAACGACCCAGCACTACTCGGATGAGGATCGTCGCGGAATGGTTCACTCCTTCGTTGAATCAGAGGGCGTGGATCTCTTCATTGCGGATCTGCCTCAGGACCTCAGAGCGACTCGGCACATCAATCGTGATCTTCACTGGCTGCGTGAGCATCTCGTGTGTGACTCGGTGTTCCTTCGCAATCGGGTGGTCGAGGAGATCGATCGAATCGCGATACTCGGAACGGGTGGCCCATACGACCCTGTGAAGATCGGTATTGCGGATCACATTGCGCGTCATGAGGACGCGGAGATCAGATTCGTTCACCTCCTCCCCCCGGATGCACCCCCTGGCCAGGTGGAGTCGATCGGTGACTACCACGTGCAACTTGGCGAGGTGCTCACCGTGCCGTGGGATGACAGGGTCAAGCCGACGGATGACCTCATCGAAACACTGACGAAGTTCTCGCGTGGGGCGAGCTTGGTGGTTCTGGGTGCACCGACACACAGGTTCCATCTCGTGACAGATCTCGCCGATCGCATCGCTGAAGCAGTTGACTGTCCGGCACTTCTTGTGCACACGCCCTCCCTCGAGCAACCTGGCTTTGTCACGCGCAGTGTTCAGTGGCTGGTGAATTGAGCCTGATAGCGCCGTCGATGGATGATCGGTCTGGCGTGTTCGGCTGAGAACTCGCTATCGGGGGTCGTACCTGCGGAGCCTTACCGAGTTGGCGACGACGGATACCGATGAGAAGGCCATGGCCGCGGCCGCGATCATTGGGTTGAGGAATCCGAGCGCAGCGAGCGGGATAGCTGCGGTGTTGTAGGCAAACGCCCAGAACAGATTCTGCCTGATTGTCTTGAACGTCCTCCGAGCGAGCCGAATTGCCGTAACGGATGTGGTTGGATCTCCTGACATCAGCACTACGTCACCTGCTTCGATGGCAACATCGGTTCCGGATCCGACCGCCATGCCGAGGTCGGCAACTGTGAGTGCGGGGGCGTCGTTGATGCCGTCTCCAACAAACGCGACGACCTTCCCGTGGTCCTGCATAGCAGCGACGGCCTCAGACTTCTCGCCGGGGAGAACTTCGGCGACAACCTGATCGATACCGATCAGGGACGCAATCGCCTCTGCCGTGTGGACGGAATCACCAGTCAGCATTGCAGTGGAGACGCCAATGTTGTGGAGCTCCTCGATGGCCTTTGCTGAGGTCGGCCGGACGGTATCAGCGACACTCAACACTCCCTCGACGTTGTTGTCCCACCCGACCATGAACGTTGTATTCCCCTTGATGGACACTTCGTCGAAGCGGTCCTGCCAGACGTCGAGACCTGAGAATCCACCTTCGACGAAGAGAGCTGGTTTCCCAACGACGACGGTCCGGCCCGACACGATGCCTCGCGCCCCCATGCCCTGGATGGACTCGAAGTCCTCGACAGGCTTCAACTCGATGTCGTTCTCCTCCGCTCCGAGCGCCACCGCTTTGCCGATTGGATGCTCGGAGCCAGACTCAAGAGAGCCTGCAAGCATGAGGAATTCACTGATGTCTCCGTCCCCGTTCCCATCCGTGACAACATCGACGAGCGTCATCGCACCTCTTGTGAGCGTGCCAGTCTTGTCGAATACAACCGTATCGACGTCGTGTGCACGCTCGAAGACCTCTGCGTTCTTGAATAGCACACCCATCTCAGCACCGCGCCCGGATCCCACCATGATCGCCGTCGGTGTCGCCAGGCCGAGCGCGCAGGGGCAGGCGATGATGAGGACGGCTACTGAATTCTGAACTGCGGTTCCGACGTCGCCGGAGATGATGAGCCAGACGACACCCACGACGAGGGCGATCGAGATGACCACAGGAACAAACACACCAGATATTCGATCTGCAAGCTTCTGCACGGGGGCCTTGGTTGCTTGTGCGTCACCGACGAGCTTCATGATCTGGGCGAGAGCGGTGTTCGGTCCGACTTCGAGAACCTCGATCTCGAGGCGTCCCTGCTGGTTGACTGTGGCGCCGAAGACGTTCGAGCCCGGCTCCTTCGTCACGGGGACACTTTCACCAGTGAGCATCGACTCATCGACTCCGGAGCGCCCTGCAACGACGGCGCCGTCGGCGGGAATCTTCTCTCCGGGCAGCACTACGACGATGTCGCCGGGAGCGAGCTCCATAGGGTCGACGAGGATCTCCTCGCCATCGCGAACAACGCGGGCCTGTTTTGCACCGAGCTCTGCGAGCTTTGCGATGGCGTTCGATGCTTCGCCCTTCGCCCGTGCCTCGAAGTACCGGCCGAGAAGGATCAAGGTGATGATCATCCCCGCGGTCTCGAAGAACAACGGTTCTCCTGAGAACATGGCATAGGTCGAATAGGCCCACGCTGCAAGTGTGCCTGAGGAGATGAGCGTGTCCATTGCCGGTGATCCCGACGTCACCTGCTTCCAGGCGGCCTTGAGGAACTGGGACCCGAAACCGAATACCACGATGGTTGCGAGCACGAACTGTGTCCAGTAGTTCCACATCTCGTCTGGTCCGAAGAAGGCCAGAAGCATGAGTGGTATCGAAAGAGCAGCAGCTCCAATGACATTGCGGAGCTGGTACTTGGCTTCCTCGCTGTAGCGCTCGGTGATCGAGCGCCTGTCGTCGTCGGGATCGATTTCGGCAATGTCGTAGCCGATCTTTGCAACAGCGGCCCTGAGGGATTCCAGATCCGCCTCGCTGTTCACCGTCGCCCTTGCCTCCTGACCAGCGAAGTTGACAACAGCGGTTTCAACGCCCTCCTGCTTACCAAGGACGCGCTCGATCCGTACGGCGCACGAGGCACACGTCATTCCCTCTACATCGAAGCGAATTTCGGTATCTGGCATAGACGTCACCTAAACGGCGACTTCGTAGCCCTGTTCGTCGATCGCCGAGACAATGGCGTCCATCGTGGCCTCGGAGCCGTCGTACTCGATTGCGACGTTGCGTTCGTCGATCGCGACTACTGCGCTCTCGACGCCGTCGAGTGGGGTCACTGCGCCCTCGATCGAGCCCTTGCAGTGTCCACAGGAGATGTCTGGCACGGAGAGTGTGATCTGTGTCATTGTCGTTCAGCCTTTCGTTTGGGGGAGACCGGGTGCGTACCGGAGAGTTTCCATCAGTTCATCGACAACCTGTTCCGTTCGGCCTTCCTTCACATGGTCGAGGACGCAGGTTTCGATGTGGTTCTGGAGCAACACCCGGTTGACGCCCTCGAGTGACCCCTGCAGCGCCGACACCTGTTTCATGATGTCTGGGCAGTATCGCTCGTCCTCAACCATGCCGATAACGGCATCGATATGGCCTCGGACGGTCTTAAGTCTGTTGAGCGAGGATGTCCTGTGTTCCGGTTTCATATACCCACACTATACCCCACCCCGGGAGGGTACGGGTACCATTCCCTCACTTCGGATCAACCCAGGGTTCTGGGCGGCGCTGAGCGGACGCAGAACCCTGGGTTGCGTCATTTGAGGAGGACGTGGGCGATGCGGCGCGAGGTGATGATCGAGCCGATGATGCCGAGAACCGTCAGATAGGTGATGTTGATCAGCATGGTCCAGTCGAGGACACCAAGTGTGAGGCCTCTCACGAGTACGACGCCGTGGAAGAGGGGAGAGAGCCACGTGATCTTTTGCAGCAGCGGTGGATATACGTCGAGCGGATACATGGTTGCAGAGAAGAGGAAGAGAGGGAGGATGACCAGGTTGACGAGATCGTAGTCCTGCACAGATTTCATCCATGTGGTGGCGGCTGCACCGAGAGCACCAAAGGCAAAACCGATGAGCAACGACGCGGGGAACGCGAGGAGTCCCAAGGGGGATGAGACCAAACCCATGACGTACATCACCACCAGGAACGCAGCTGAGTACATTGCACCACGCGCAAGTGTCCACGCGATCTCACCTGATGCCACCTCGGAGGGCGTCACAGGCGTGGCGATGATCCCGTCATAGACCTTCACATAGCGGAGCTTGAAGAACATGTTCCCAGACTCGAACACCGCTCCATTCATCGCGGATGCCGCGAGCATTGCAGGAGCGACGAAGGCCTGGTACGACACCACCATGCCGCCAACCTCCACATCACCAACTAGCTGGCCAACACCAATTCCAATGGCGAAGAGGTAGAAGACTGGTTCGAAGAAGCCCGAGATCAGAACGGGCCAGAATGACTTCGTTGCCACGATGTTGCGTTCGACGAGGTAGCTTCCGCGCCATCGTCGAGGGAGTGGAGGGAGCACTCTCATGGTGAGATTCGGAGCGGTCATGGTGTCAGCTTCCTTCGGAGAGGTGCGATTGCCATGACGCCGAATCCAATGATCCAGGCAACCAGATACAGGACGCTGATCCACCATGTAACGACAGGGATTTGGCCGATCATGATCGCTCGTGCAAGCTCGACCCCGTGGAACATCGGCGTGGCAACGGCAAACGCCTCCATCCACCCAGGAAGGAAGGACACGGGGAAGAACGCACCTGAAAAGAGGAACATTGGGATCACGATGAATCGGAAGAACATGGGGATACCGGCGTACGACTTCAAACGGACAGTGAATGCAGTGGTTGCTGAGAGCATGGCTGCGCCCACGAGCAACGCGGGCCCAATTGCGAGCAGGGACTGAACTAGGGGGGCGACGCCGAACGCAACGACGACGAGGGCGAAGACCAGTGAAACAAAGAACACCCGAGCAGTGGACCAGAGCAGGTGACCAAGCAGCAGCTGCTTGATGCCGATCGGGCTGGCAAGACGTGATTCCCAGGTCCGGTCGAACAGTATTCCACCCAGAACCTTCCACGCACCCTCGGTTGCGCCGGTTTGCATCGCTGTTGCAACGAGGATCCCTGGTGCAATGAACGCGAGGTACGAGACGCCGTCCACGCCGGCCGATACGTTCTCGTCCACAAGAGACCCCAGGCCGACTCCCATCGCGATCATGTAGAGGATTGGGTTGAGGAAGCTCGATATCACAGATCCACGCCAGGTATGGCGGTAGATCCTTGCTTCAGCTTCGAAGACTCGAAGCGACAATGGAGTAGCCACCTACTCCACCAGTGTCCTGCCGGTGAGACGGAGAAAGACGTCCTCGAGCGACGAGCGCCGTGCCAGCATCATCTCGGGCTCGAGTCCATTGGTTGTCACGGCGGAGATTGTGCGCTCGGCGTCGTCCGTGTAGATCAATGCTCGATCTGCGAGAACCTCGGTCCTTGGCGACAACCGCTCGATCTGGCCGTCAAGGGTTTCAAGCACCCCCACGGGGAAACGCAACTCGACGACCTCGCCGGGTGCGTGTTCCTCAATAAGCGCCCTTGGGGACCCTTCCGCGACGATCCTGCCCTTGTCCATCACAACGAGCCTGTCGCAGAGCTGTTCAGCTTCGTCCATGTAGTGGGTCGTGATGATCAGAGTTACACCCTGTTGCTTGAGCCGGTACAAGCGGTCCCACAGGACGTGCCTTGCCTGAGGGTCCAGCCCGGTCGTCGGTTCGTCGAGGATGAAGATGTCTGGCGAATTTATGAGTCCCCGCGCAATGACGACGCGGCGCTTCATGCCTCCCGAAAGTGCTTGGATCTTGTCGTTCCTCTTCTCTGTGAGCTGAACGAACTCGAGAAGCTCCTCGATTCGCATGCGGATCTCGGTCCGGGACAGATCGAAGTACCTCCCATACATCATGAGGTTGTCATAGACGCTGAGCTCCGCATCGAGGTTGTTCTCTTGTGGCACGACACCAAGTCGCGACCGCAACAATGGCCCATCTGTCTCCGGATTGAGGCCCAGTACAGAGAGCTCACCACCCGAGATTGGGCTGGTCGCACCGATCATCCTCATCACGGATGTTTTTCCCGCTCCGTTGGGACCAAGGAATCCGAACGTCTCGCCCGGGGTCACCACGAAGTCCACGCCGTCGACGGCCACAAGATCGCCGAATACCTTGGTAAGACGTGTGGCCTGGATGAGAGGTTCCATACACGGGGCAGCCTACCGGCGACTTCATACCGTCTACCGTCGACTCTCCACCCCTCTACCCTCCAACTCGTGCAGATCCATGACTCCATCATTGGCGCGATAGGGAACACGCCCCTCGTCCGTCTCTCGCGCATCCATCCACAGGGCAACCTCGTGGCAAAGGTTGAATCGACGAACCCGGGCGGATCCATCAAGGATCGCATAGGACTTGGCATGATCGAGAGGGCTGAGGAGCACGGTTGGCTCAAGCCGGGGGACACGATTGTTGAGTCAACCTCGGGAAACACCGGTGTTGGACTCGCAATGGCCGCGGCAATCAAGGGGTACAAGCTGATCTGCGTGATGCAGGACAAGCAGTCCAGGGAGAAGCAGGACCTGTTGAAGGCATACGGCGCTGAGGTGTTCCTGTGTCCGACGGATGTGGAACCCGAGGATCCGACTTCGTACTACTCCGTTGCCAAGGAGCTGGCCGGCCGGCCGAACCATTACCAACCGGACCAGTACACCAACCCCGCCAACCCTCAGGCACACGTACTCGCGACAGGACCTGAGATATGGGAGCAAACCGCTGGCAGTATCGACATCTTTGTCGCAGGTGTCGGAACGGGTGGGACGATTTCTGGGAACGCGAAATTTCTGAAGGCACAGAAGCCAGGTATCGTTGTCGTCGGTGTTGACCCTGAGGGGTCGATCTACACGGCAGAGACCGAGGATGACGTCACGACGTACCTCATCGAGGGTGTAGGCGAGGACTTCTGGCCGGAAACCTATGATCCCGATCTGACCGACCGCTACGAGATGGTCGGTGATGCTGAAGCCTTTGAAATGACCAGGCGGCTTGCTGTCGAAGAGGGCATTCTTGTCGGTGGTTCCGGCGGCATGGCCGTTGTTGGCGCTCAACGAGTGGCGATCGAGAATCCGGACAAGCTCACTGTCGTAATAATCCCTGATTCGGGCCGAAGCTATCTGTCCAAGATCTTCAATGACGAGTGGCTCGCAGCCAACGGCTTCGACACTGGCTGATGGTCGGAAACCCGATCAAGTGATTGGATCGCGAACGTGACCAGTTCCCACGGTTGCGCGTCATACATGACACCAACAGAGGAGATATTTTGCAGACCATCCCAAGGCGCCGGTCGCGTATCGCGCTGATGCTCATCGGCGTAGCACTCATCGCCGCGGCCTGTTCGAGTTCAGGTGACGACGCCTCTGTACGCGACTTCAGCGAGATCCAGTCGAGCGACTTCGAGTTCACCGTTGACGAGAACGGCGTTGCCAAGATGAACGTGTCAACGAACATCGATGCAGCATGCTCGATCTCCTACGGCGAGACTGACGCCCTCGGGACCATCGGTACCGACGATGACATGGGTGGCGCTGCCCACGATGACCATGAGGTGATCCTCGTCGATGCAGAGCCAGGCAAGACCTATAAGTTTCGCGTACAGGGCGCCGATGCAGAAGGCTCCATCTATCAAAGTGAAATCGCATCCTTCACTCTTCCTGACGCACCAGCGGGTGGAGACACGGCGGCGGATGAGCATGGAACCAACGTCGCTGAGGGCGCGTCGGTTACCGATGTCAGCTCGATCTTCTCCGGCTCGTGGGCCGGCGAGAACGCGTTTGACGGGGACATGTCAACAGAGTGGGCGACGAAAGGAAGCGGTGACGACGCCTACATCGTCATCGACCTGGGATCGGCCAGGCCGATCACCGGCCTTGAGTTCATCACTCGTACGATGAGCGATGGCTCTGCCACGACCACCCAGTACACGGTAACGGTCGATGATGGCGATACCTATGGTCCCTTCACTGCTGGCGACCAGAGCGACACCGCGTTTACGGAAGTGGACATTGTCGGTCAAGTACTCAGGTTCGACGTTGCGGTCTCGACTGGTGGGAACACCGGTGCCATCGAGATCAGGGCATTCTCGTCCACGGATGGATGACCGTCGCGACCTTAGGATGGGGTCATATGACTGAAGACCAGTTTGAGACGATCGCAATTCACGCAGGGCAGGAACCCGACCCGACCACGGGTGCGGCCGTCGTGCCGATCTATGCCACGTCGACCTATGTGCAGGAAGCGCCAGGCGTGCACAAGGGATACGAGTATTCTCGCACCGACAATCCCACCCGAACAGCACTCCAGACGCAACTAGCTGCTCTCGAGGGCGTTGGCGAGGGGGACGACGGTGGATGCGTGGCGACCTCGTCTGGTCTTGCCGCGACCGCCATGATCGGCTATTTGCTCGGTCCTGGTGACCACATCGTGCTCCCGAACGACGCGTATGGAGGCACCTTCAGGCTCGTTGCAAGCGTGCTGACTGAGCACGGCATTGAATGGACCGCAGGCGATCTCTCGTCCGTTGACGGGATCGCTTCGGCGGTGCGACCAAATACCAAACTGATCTGGGTTGAGACGCCCACCAATCCGCTTCTCCGGGTCATCGACATAGCCGAAGCCGCAAGGGTTGCGGAGGAGAGTGGTGCGTGGCTTGTGGTCGACAACACGTTTGCAACCCCGTATCTCCAGCAGCCTCTGAGCCTTGGCGCCGACATGGTCGTGCACAGTTCTACGAAGTACCTCGGGGGACATTCCGATACGGTCGGCGGCGCGATCGTCACCAACGATGGTGAGCTGTACGAGCGCCTGAGGTTCCTTCAGAACGCGACGGGTCCGGTGCCAGGACCCTTCGACGCATATCTCGTACTTCGAGGTGTCAAGACGCTTGCTGTCCGGATGGAGCGACACAATCACAACGCTGGAATGATCGCCCGCTTCCTCGAGGATGACCCGAGGGTGGCACATGTCTGGTATCCAGGACTTCCCGATGATCCGGGACACGCGACTGCCAGGACGCAGATGTCAGGATTCGGAGGCATGATCTCTTTCACACCGTCTGGTGGTCTTGATGCTGCCGAATCGATCGCGGCGAGGACGAGGCTCTTCTTTCTTGCCGAGTCGCTCGGCGGGGTGGAGTCGTTGGTCGAAATGCCTGCTGCGATGACCCATCTCTCTGTTGAAGGAACCGATCTTGAGGTACCGCCGGATCTCGTGCGACTCTCGGTCGGCATTGAACATGTTGATGATCTCCTGAGCGATCTCGACAGGGCACTTGGTTGAGCCGCCTCGTCGATCTCGGCTGGACTGATTTCTGGCGGGACGCTCTCGACACGCTCGAAGTAGAGGGCGAACCTGCTCGTGTGGTACGTCACGACGGGATCAAGGTGCTCGTGTCCGACGGCGAATCGGTTCAGCACGTTTCGTTTCCCAGATCGATGCAGCTGGCGGTTGGTGATTGGGTCGTTGTGTCGAACGAGACAGTGCAGGGCCTTCTTCCGCGAAGAACAGTGCTCGAGCGTGACCACGAGATCCGAGGGCCGCAGTTCATTGCGACGAACGTGGATCTCGTGCTCGTTGTCTTCGGCTCAGACAGGCCTTTGCGCCAATCCAAGGTGATGCGGTTCGTGGCGTTTGCGTGGGATATTGGTGCAACGCCGATTGTCGTCATTTCGAAGATGGATCTGACGGACGGTGGTGCCGGCATGGTTGCTCAGGTTGTTGAATGGCTCCCAGATGTCACCGTGCTGACGACGTCTGTTGATAGTGGTGAGGGAATCGATGAGCTGTTCTCGGTGCTCGAAGGGAGGACAGGGACGTTCATCGGTGAGTCCGGGGCTGGGAAATCGTCACTGGTCAACGCTTTGATGCAGGATGAGGTTGCATGGGTAGGCGAGGTCCGAGAGACCGATTCCAAGGGCCGCCATGTGACGAGCCACCGTGAACTACATCTGTTGCCAGGGGGCGGGATGATCATCGACAATCCTGGTGTCCGCTCGCTCGGCCTTGCTGCGGATGGAGAAGGCGTCGAAGCGCTGTTTGCCGACATCGAGGCACTAGCTTCGCTCTGCCGCTTCAGGGACTGTGCCCATGACGCTGAACCGGGGTGCGCGATTCGCGCCGCGGTTGATGACCGGTCCATTCCGTTCTCGCGATACAAGTCATACCTTCGATTCGTTGGCGAGCAGGGTGCTGCCCAAACTCGAGCTCACGACAAACGTATTGCCGCCCACTTCCGCACCGAGGCCGCTGCAGCGCGTGAGGCCCGTGAGGCACGAGATGGTGACCCACTGACGTCAAGCGACTGACCCTCCCGGCAACCAAGGATCTCTGCTGCACCTATCGTGGCGGGATCAACCGAATGGAAACCATGGAACTGCCTGATGACATCAGATCGGCGTTGGACGAAAAGGTGTTCGTGCATGTTGCGACGCTCAACCCTGATGGATCGCCACAGGTGTCTGTGGTGTGGATGACGAGACGACGTGACACCGTTCTGTTCTCGACCGCGCAAGGAAGGGTGAAGCCTCGGAACATCGCCAACGATCCAAGGGTTGCTCTATCGTTCTCGCCGCCCGACGACACCAGTAAGAACATCGTGATGCAAGGGAGAGTTACCAAGATCGCTACTGATGGGACCTGGCTGATCGACGAACTTGCGAACAAGTATCTTGGACACGACTCGTATCAATTCGCCAAACCTGGAGAGGTTCGGGTCAACTATGAAATCGAGATCGACAGTATCTCGACCTGGGGATGAGTGAGAGCGGGAGCCGTTTGGTCCCATGATCGATGTTGACAAGCTAAGAGCCGATACGCCCGGTACCGACAACGTAATTCACCTCAATAGTGCGGGTTCGTCATTGATGCCGTTGCCCGTGATCGATGCGATCCGTTCCTATCTCGACCACGAAATCGGTTACGGAGGCTACGAGACGCAACGATCATTCAAGAATGAACTCGACCTTGTCTACAGCACGCTTGGGGAGTTGATCAATGCCGAATCGCACGAAATGGCGATCAGCGACTCCGCAACACGGGCCTGGGACATGGCCTTCTATTCGCTTCCCCTCGAGGCTGGGGATCGGATCCTCACCACGACAACAGAGTACGTGTCGAACTGGGCGGCGTACCTCCAGTTGCGTGATTCGAAGGGAATCACCGTCGATGTCGTTCCGAACACCGGAAGTGGTGAGTTGGATGTTGGCGCACTCGAATCGATGATTGACGATACCGTGAAGCTCATCACGCTGAATCACGTGCCAACGAACAGCGGTGTTGTTAATCCGGCTCGCGCCGTAGGCAGGGTTGCCCGAGAGCACGGAGTCCCCTACCTTCTCGACGCATGCCAATCGGTGGGTCAGCTTCCGATCGATGTAGCGGAAATCGGCTGTGACATGCTAACGACAACCTCGCGGAAGTACCTCAGAGGGCCTCGGGGCGTTGGGTTTCTGTATATACGCTCCGACTTCCTCGAACATCTGAGTCCCGTGTTCGTTGAGCTACTCACCGCCACAGTGGTGCTGCCCGACCGCTACGAACTCCGCCATGACGCCAGACGTTTCGAGACATGGGAGAAGAACTACGCCAATGTGCTCGGTCTGAGCGCTGCCGCCGAGTACGCCATGGACCTTGGCGTGGCCGATATCTGGGAACGGATCCAATCCCTCGGATCGATGTCGCGGATGCTCCTTGGTGAGATAGATGGCGTCACAGTGAGAGACCTTGGGGCAGTGAAGTGCGGTATCGTCACCTTCGAGGTTGAGGGTCGTCATGCACTCGAGGTCCGTGAGCTACTTTCCGAACGGTCGATCAACGTGTCCATTTCGACGCCCCTTTCTGCGCCCGTCGATATGCACGAACGAGGTATCGATGGCCTCGTGAGAGCTTCCGTCCACGCGTTTAATACCGAGGAGGAGATCGACGAGTTCGCGGCAGCTATCGGCGTGATCTCATAGGGGGGAACCTACGGCCTCGGAAACGGCTCTCCATTGAGGAATGCATCGATGACACCGCGAGTGGCATCTACAGGTACGACGTATGCCCTTCCGTCGCTTCCCTTCGAATTCTTGACGGGTAGCGTGAATGCATCGATGCTCTTGGTCTTGAGCGTGAGTGCATCCTTGCCAAGACTTGCCATCATGGCGAGGCTCAAGCCTTCATCAGCCGTGATCTGATCAGCGAAGGTCGGAAGGAAACTCGGGAGATTGAACGCACTTGACGGTGAGGTAACCTGACTGAACATTGCGATGAGAAGCTCTTGCTGGCGGCCCGTACGAGAGATGTCGCCACCGCTAGTGCTCGTCCACTCGCCGTTCTTGAGAATTTGATAGTGCCGCGACCGCGCGTAGGCGACTGCCTGTTCGCCGTTGAGCGTGTGCTGGCCTGCATCGATCGCGAATCCCGACTTGTTGTCGCGTCCCGGATAGGCGAAGTCGAGGGTGACACCTCCGAGGGAGTCCACTATGGCTCCTACGCCTGCGAAGTCGATCTCCACATAGTGGTTGATCGGGATACCGGTCTCGGATTGGATTGTTTGCACCAGGAGGTCCGGACCACCGAGCACATATGCAGCATTGACACGATTCGTGCCATGACCGGGAATGCTCGCCTTGAGATCACGCGGGATACTCAGCATCTGGATTGCTTCACCGGGCACGAGATGGGCAACGATCATCACGTCGGTTCGGCGCCCGGCAAAATCTCCGAATGTGTCCTCCCAGTCGGAGGGCAATGTGGATCTGTCATCAACACCCACGACAAGTACGTTGACGATGTCTCCTGACCCAGCGGTGAGCGTGTTGAGCGAGGTCAGTTCGCTTGCCTCGATGCGATCGATCTTGCTCTCTGTGTACGCGAGGAACCCATAGCCCCCGAACACGGCCAACACCGTAAGGCCAAGAAGAGCAAGTACGAACTTCTGCCCGCGCCCCCATCGTCTTCTCGGCGGCTGAGGATCCATGGATCCATCGACTTGCACGCGCGGGATTTCCGGGAAGGTTTCGGTTGTGGAGGACATTGTGTGTGCAGGGTAGATGCAGGGCTTGAATAGTCAATGAGCGCTCGCCGGACCGAACAATGCGCAGAGCAGGTACGCTGTCGCGATGTCAAGAAAGATCCATTCCCAGGACGTAACCATCGGCCCGGCTCGCGCAGGGGCGAGAGCGATGCTCAGAGCTGTCGGACTCGGAGAGGACGATTTCGCTCGTTCCCAGATCGGGCTTGTGTCAGCGGGAAACGAGGTCACACCGTGCAACATCACAGGTCCAAAGCTCACCGGATTCGCCAAGCTCGGCGTACGAGAAGCCGGGGCCGTGGGGCTTGAGTTCGCGACGATTGCGGTGTCAGACGGCATAGCTATGGGCCATGAGGGGATGCGTGCCTCGCTGGTGTCGCGAGAGGTCATTGCTGACTCCGTGGAACTCGTGATGCACGCCGAGCGGTTCGACGGCATGGTTGCCGTGGCCGGTTGTGACAAGTCCCTGCCTGGCATGTTGATGGCGGCTGCCCGTCTCAATCTCCCGTCGGTGTTCCTCTATGGCGGAGCATCGCTTCCTGGCCGCCTCGATGGGGTTGATATATCTGTTGTCGATGTCTTCGAGGGAATCGGTGCCCACAGCGAGGGGATCATTGACGACGATCAGCTTCTGCGCATCGAGCAGAATGCTTGCCCTGGCGTCGGATCATGTGCGGGAATGTTCACCGCGAACACGATGGCCTCTGTTGGAGAGGCCATCGGCATGTCGCTTCCTGGTTCAGCGTCGGTTCCAGCAGTTGACGGCCGTCTTGAGGAGTACGCACGGCGATCTGGTGAAGCTGTCGTTGCTCTCCTCGAGGCCGACATTCGCCCAAGGGACATCATGACCCGCAAGGCGTTCGAGAACGCGATCGTCACTGTGATGGCGCTGGGTGGATCAACGAACGCGGTGCTCCACCTTCTCGGGATCGCCAATGAGGCTGGCGTTGCTCTCACCCTTGAGGACTTCGACGAGATATCGCGTCGAACCCCCCACATTGCAGACATGAAGCCGTTTGGCAAGTATCACATGGTCGATCTGGATCGGATCGGGGGTATCCCTGTAGTGCTCAAGGCGCTGCTTGACGCGGGGCATCTCCATGGCGATGTGATGACCGTGACCGGTGCCACGATGGCAGCCAATCTCGCGGACATCGTCGTTCCGACAGACCAGGAGGTTGTTGTTTCCGTCGGTAAGCCTCTTGCCCGAGAAGGTGGCATTGCGATTCTTCGTGGGTCCCTGGCACCAGAAGGGGCGGTGGTAAAGATTGCGGGCATCGAGCTCATCGTGTTCGAAGGGACCGCAAAGGTGTTCGACGACGAGCAGCATGCCCTGGAAGCCCTGTGGAACCATGAGCTCGAGCCGAACGACGTGGTGATCATTCGATACGAGGGTCCGAAGGGCGGTCCTGGCATGCGGGAGATGTTGGCGATCACCGCTGCGATCAAGGGCGCCGGTCTTGGCAAGGATGTGCTCCTGGTCACCGACGGCAGGTTCTCTGGTGGAACCACGGGGATGTGTATAGGCCACGTTGCGCCGGAAGCGGCGAACGGTGGTCCGATAGGACTTGTCGGAAGCGGCGACCGCATCAGGGTCGACATCCCCAACCGTTCGATCGATGTTCTGGTCAGTGAGGATGAACTAGAGGAAAGGGCGGCAACTTGGCGGCCCATCGATCCCCGCTACACCAGGGGCGCTCTTGCGAAGTACGCAAGACTCGTCGGCTCAGCCGAATCCGGAGCCGTCCTCGACTAACGGCCTCCGGGCCGTCGACCGCTTCGCTTTCCGACACACGACCGCTCTCTACGTTCGCTTTCCGACTCACGACTCACGACTCACGATCCCGTGTCGTGTGTCGTGCATACGCCGAGCCGCTAGGCTCGCCGTATGCACCTATCCATTGAGTACTGCGCAGCCTGAAACTACACCGACCGTGCCGTGAGCATGGTTCAGGCAATACTCGGCAAGTACGAGCACTACATCGGTGACATCACGCTTATACCGTCCAAGGGTGGCGCGTACGAGGTCATTGCGGGCGACGATCTGATCTTCTCAAAGTTGGAGATTGGCCGACACGCGACGATCGATGAGGTCATGGAGTCCCTCGCTGGCATCATCGGACCCGTTCCGGATCCTGAGGGTTGACCTCTGAGTAACTGAGATCGGGCGATACCGTTCGCTTGTGCCTACAGGACACTCGAACACCGTTCTCGTATCCGACCTCCTTACAAGGGATGGTCCCCATACGAATGTCGCTGAGAACTTTCTCATGGCTCGCTGCACAGGTTGTGGTGTTCACCTCGCCCACGATCCCCGATATGGGGAGTGGGGCGCCTACTGCCCCAACTGCTGGGCCAAGACACGCACCGCCTAGTACACGGCAATAATTCTGGCGGCTAGTCGGGCCAGATGGGTGACCCACGGTCAACGGTCACCGAGATGCCATCAACGTATGTGTCAAGAACCTGTGCGTCATGAATCTCGGATGCCGAAGCCGTGGCCGGATCGGCATCGATGACTGCAATGTCCGCCGGACTTCCTATTGACAGCGGTTCTGGTTCTCTCAGCGCTCGGGCGGCACCAGAAGTGAACATCGCCAATGCTTCCGTTCCCGTGAGCCTTTCGTTGGGTCCGATGCCGTAGCGATCCATGGCGGCGGCCATTCCCCACAGCGCCTGGGGTGGCTCGACCGGGCAATCGGATGACCCTGCGACGGGAACGTTGGAGGCGAGCATCGACTTGAAGGGATAGATCCATGGGACACGCTCGCTACCTACCCGGCGCGTAACCCATTCAGACTCCGAGGCCAGGAACGCTGGCTGGACAACCGCGGTAACACCCAGCTCGGCAAATCGCTTGACCTGGCTTGGATTGATTACCGATACGTGCTCCATGCGTAGGTCGAGCGGGTCCGCGCCCTCCGAGATGAGGTCGTCGAAGATGTCGAGGACGCCGTCAACGGCACGATCGCCGATTGCGTGAATCGCAACCATGCCGCCAAGTTCGATACTTCTTCGCGCAAGGTTCGTGTCCACGTCTGAGAGTCGGAGTATTCCCACTGATGGCTCGTCGGCAAATGGGGCATGCATCGCGGCAGTGTGACCGCCGAGGCTCCCGTCTGCGAATCGCTTCAAACCGAGCCAGCTCAGACGAGGCCCTGCATCGCCCAGAATGCTGGCAGCCTCTTCAAGGCTGGCCGCCGTCTCCACCGAGGCGATCCCGTGCACCTTGATGGGTAGATTCGCTGCGACTCCCCTCCAGAGCTCCAGCTCCCCTCCTTCGGTTGGGTGCTCACCGTGGCCGATCATTGCACCGATCGACGTGATACCAATACCAGCCAACCCAACCAGCGCTGCAAGAAGCGAGTCTCCATCCGGGTCACCGTTCCACGCAAATGCTGGAGGAATCAGCCCCATCGCGGTTTCACGCAACACACCGGTTGGATGACCGGCTGCGTCGTGGTCGATCGAGCCTCCACTCGGAGCCTTGGTGTCGCTCGTGATGTCAGATGCGTGAAGCGCGGCAGTGTTCGCCACCGCTATATGGCCGCAGTATCGGTACACGACTACAGGTTGGTCCGGGATAGCGGCATCAAGGTCGATCCTCGTGGGGAGTCGACGCTCGGTGAGGCTCTCATCGTCGAGTCGTGTCGCGACGACGGGTTCTTCATGGGGCAGACTGCTTGCATAGGTCACCAATCTGCGCTGCAGGTCTTTCATGTTTGTCGCGTTCTTGAGTGAGCATCCGGCGAGGAGCGCCGTGTACGCGACAGGGTGCGTATGTGCGTCCCTGAGTCCAGGAATGATCGTTGCGTCATACTTCGTTACTGCGGTTCCGCTGCCGTCGAAGTCAGTGAGAGTGCCAATCGCAGCAACCTTGCCGTCAACAATCAGGATCGAATCACCGATCGGTCCTCTGCCAGTCGACACACCAAGTGCCGCGAGGATCTTCCTCAAGGCTTGATCATCTCAAGGGGCATCCACGACTCGATGATCGTGCGTAGATCGTCGTGGAGGAGACCATTCGACGCAACAACGAGTCCCATCATCGGCGTAGAATCACGGCCCAGGGGGTCGGTCACGACTCCTCCTGCCTCCCTCACGAGGATCTGGCCGGCAGCACCGTCCCACGGCGCAATTCCCAGCTCCCAGTATCCATCGAACCTGCCCGCGGCCACCCACGCGAGATCGAGCGCTGCAGACCCGAGTCGGCGGATTCCGTTTACCTGGCGGAGTACCTCTCGCACAACAATCGTCAGTTCGTCTGCCCTCTGGTCGTGGTCGTATGGGAATCCGGTCGTGACCACGGCGCGCTCGAG
>JAMBLH010000002.1 GCA_023336875.1 Actinomycetes bacterium | reverse complement strand
TTCGTCGCTCTTCCGTCCTCCCACCAGGGGAGGACAATCAGAGAGATGAGGCCTCGACCTCGTGGATTCAGGCTGAAGGGAGGGCCGTAGGCACCGGGCTGCATACCGCCGAGGGCGTTCCCCTACTCGGAGGCTACGAAGGCTATTACCACCGCTCGACGAGGTTCGTCACCTTCGGAAAAGGAACGGACGCCCTCGGTTTCGGCGACAGCGTCATGGATCACCTTGCGATCTGCGGCGTTCATCGGCTCAAGCATCACTTCATCTTCCTCGGCAATTACCTGCTCGGCGAGTTTTCCGGTATAGATCTTCAGCGCTTCGCGCCGTCTTGCCCTGTAGCCGGCGATATCTATACGCATCCGGGGTGCGCCGTAGGTCTTCCGTTGGACCACGGTGCGCGTCAGTTCGTGCACCGATTGCATCACTGAACCCTTTGTGCCGACGAGCGCCTCTGTCTGGGAACCCTCGACGTCGATGTAGAGGACGTCGTCCTCGATCCGCGTCTCCACTGTTCCCTCGAGCCCAAAGGCATCGAGCAGACCGGATATGAAACCCGCTGCTACCTTGGCCTGCTCCTCGATCGGTGCCTGCTCGGGCCGATCGTCTGATCGGCCATCCGGCCTCTGTGCGTCTGTGTTTGACACCTGTTTCTCCTGACGGGACCTTGCGGACTGCTTGTTTTGACTCTTCTGACCTCGGCTCTGCGGCTTCCTGTTGGATGATTTCTGACCAGCGCCACTCTGTCGGGTTTGGCCCTGGCCGGATTGGCTCTGGCCGGATCCTCCATTGTCGGCGTTCTGCGGTTGCTGCTTCGAATCCTGCCCCGATCCGGATCGTCCTCGACGACGCCTGCGGCGCTTCTTGGGAGCTCGTGACACCTTCACGATCGCGTCCTGGCCGCCCATTCCGAGAAAGCCTGCTTTCGGCTGCTGTATTACCTCAACCTCGGCGTCCTCTCTGGACTCCAGATCAAGTTCCTCAAGGGCGAACTTGACGGCGAGATCCACCGTACTTCCCTTTACCTCCACCCACTCCATGGGATTACTTCCTTCTTCTGCGGTTGCGCTTCTTGCTTGTATTCTGGCTGGGACCGCTGCTGGGCGGCTCGTTGTTCGAGTCGTCCGGAGGGTCATCCGAGTCGTTCTTCGCCGACTGTTTTCCCCCGCCACTATCACCCATTCTGAGAATGAGCGCCTGCTGTCCGATTCGGAAAAGGTTCGACGTGGCGAAATAGAGGCCAAGACCTGCCACGAAATTCCAGGAGATGAAGCCGAAGACGATCGGCATGATCTTCATGGCGTTCTGCATGCCCGCCATCTGGGAGGTTGGTGGCTCACCGTTGTCTGAAGGCTTCTTGCGGGTCGTCTGAACCTGTTGGTAGAAACCGGCCGCGATGATGACCAGTATCAGGGCAATGTAGGGGAGTGATCCAGGGATATTGCTGAAGTCGACGGCCTGTGAGGGTCGGACCAGGAGGTTCATTCCAAGGAATATGACATGCTCGAACTGACTGGAAGCGATATCGACACCCGCCTGGAGCGTGGATGTGAGTTCACCGTTGTCTCCAACTGTGTACAGGGCGCTGTTCGCCGAGTCGATCACTTCCTTCAAGGCTGAATCGTCTGGGAGGCCGGCACCCTGCCACAGCACTCGATACAGGGCAAACCAGATGGGCATCTGCACAAGCATTGGGAGACAACCAGCGGCTGGGTTGACACCTTTCTCCTTGTAGAGCTCCATCAACCGCTTGTTCAGCTCCTCCTTGTCCTCCTTGTACTCCTTCTGGAGCTTTTTAACCTCGGGCTGGATCTCCTGCATCCCCTTCATCGACCGTGTCTGTTTGACGGTCAGCGGAAACAGAAGAAGGCTCACCGAGATCGTGAGAAGGATGATGGCAATTCCATATTCTGGAATAATGTCGTAGAAGAAGGCAAGAGCTGTTCCAAGAACATCCAGAAGAAGGGTCCAGGGATTCACGACGAACCTCCCTGCAACTCGCTCGACAGATCATCGGCCGAACCTGGGACGGGATCGAAGCCACCTTTGTACAGTGGTTGGCAGCGCCCTATCCGTTTTACACCGAGCCAGCTGCCCCCGAGGGCACCGTGGATCTCAATCGCCTCGTACGTGTAATGCGAACAAGACGGGTGATAGCGACAGTTTCTTCCAAATACTGGAGATAACACCTTCTGGTAGGCACGAATGAATCCAAGAATCCCGACAGCGGCAACGCTATTCTTCGTGTTCTGTTGCTCGCTCATTCCTCGTCCTTGTCCGTGATTCCATCATTACCGACAACCGCCCTGTTCAGCCAGTTCGTCAACTCGACAAACGGTGCATCCAGCACACCAGATGAAGCTACCACCACATACGCGGTGTTTTGGCGAAGGTCCGCCGCGTGGATCGCGGCCCTCAACCTCCGTTTCGCACGATTGCGCTTCACCGCGTTTCCAACCCTCTTTCCAGCAACCACTCCGACTTCGGGTGTCGTGCTCTGCCCCACCGCGTGATACACAGTGATGGCTCCAAAACGTCGGCGCGTTCCGGAGCGATACAAGGACCCGAAACGGGATGCAGGGCGGAGCGAGATGAACGATCGCACTCTATGCGGAGAGCCTGCTGCGGCCCTTGGTGCGGCGGCGCTTCAGAAGCGAGCGGCCCTCTCGGGTACGCATGCGGCCACGGAAGCCGTGCTTGCGCTTCCGACGGCGATTGTTTGGTTGATAGGTACGTTTCATGATTGAGGTGTCCCAGGTTGGGGGAGTAGCGGTTGCTCCGCCCAGATGGCGGGAACGCCGGTAGTCTAGGTCAATCCCGAACGAATTCGACACTGCCCTGGTAGCGCGCGAAAACTCGCGCGGCCTCGCGAAAGACAGAATAGGGGTCAATGACCTCAAGTCGTTGGACGGCCATCAGCAGTCAGCCATCAGCAGTCAGCCAGAAAGCCTTGTGGTACAAGGGCTTATACCCGCCGGCTCGCCTTTGTCGGCGCAGCGGTAGGTGCGAATTTGCCGCTCTTGAGTTGCTGGCGGAACCCTCCCTATGCTCGCCATCCCTCACATAGCGGATATCCGCTCTTCCCCCATGTGAGAGGGTCAAGGGAAATGCTCCCCTGGCTCGGACGGATCTTCTCCACATCCTGTGGATAGATGTGTGGACATTTTGTAAGGATTGAACTGCGATGCGACGGGAGACGACAAGCGTGGAAGTCAAACACGCCCCAACGGAGATGGTGGATTCACAGATCGACCTCTTCCACAGCAGACTGCGTGACGTGATCGGTGTCGCAAAGTGGGAGACGTGGATCAATCCACTCACCACATCCTTCGAGGACTCGGCGCTCCATCTCGTCGCACCCAATCACTTCAACGCAACCTGGGTACGCGACAACTACACGCATCAGATTCGTGAGATCGCTGGATCAGTATGGCCGGAACCCTTCGACGTCATGATCACCGTGACGAGCCAACCCGTTATGGTTGAGGCGACGCCCGCAGCGGGGTTCCAACCCACCCTCGACGTTTCGCCACCAAGGTCGAGCGATCTGAACAGCGGTCGTGCGGACACCTCAAACCTCGTTGCCAGATACTCGTTCGAGAACTTTGTCGTCGGCCAGTCAAATCGCTTCGCCCACGCTGCTGCCCAGGCCGTCGCGGAGCAGCCCGGCCGCCACTACAACCCCCTGTTCATCTACGCGGCTGCGGGGCTTGGAAAGACACATCTGCTCCACGCTGTGGGTCAACACCGGATCGAGCTCGATCCCACAAGTGTTGTCCGATATATCACATCGGAGTCCTTCTTCAACGAGTTCATCAATTCCATTCGCCGCAAGCGGATGGATGAATTCAAAACCCGTTATCGCAACGTCGGCCTACTTCTCCTCGACGACGTGCAGTTCTTCGAGGGCAAGGAGCAGATTCTCGAAGAGTTCTTCCACACGTTCAACTCGTTGTACGAAGCGGGAAACCAGATGGTCATTTCGTCTGATCGACCACCGAAGGAGCTCAGGACGATCGAGGATCGGTTGAGAAGCCGCTTCGAGTGGGGCCTCACCACAGACATCCAGAGTCCTGATGTCGAAACGCGACTTGCAATTCTGAGAAAGAACGCTGCATCGAATCCAACGCCCGTTCCCCCCGAAGTCCTCGATTTCATCGCTGAAAACATCGCAGACAACATCAGGGAGCTCGAAGGTGCCCTCACACGGGTGACCGCCTACTCGACGCTCACCAACGAGAAGGTAACTCTCGATCTTGCCACGAGTGTGCTCCGCGATGTCGTTGGTCTCCAGGCATCGGCACCACTCACTGCCGAGTCGATTATCTCAACGGTGTCCCAGTTCTATGAGATCCCCCAGACAGAGATGATCGGAGCATCCAGGAAACAGCCTCTGGCAAGACAACGACAGGTCGCCATGTACGTCTGTCGGGAACACACTGGCCTCTCATTGCCGAAGATAGGCGCTGCGTTTGGCGGACGAGACCACACAACCGTCATGCACGCTGTCGACAAGATCACTGGCCTCATCCAGTCGGACAAACTCATCTTTGACGACGTCTCAGCGATCACTCAGCAGCTGAGGACAAGATGACGGTTTTCCACAGCTCCATGAACCAACTGGCTGACCATGTGGAGAAATGGGACTCTATCAACATTGGCTGTGGATGCAGAAACGCTGTAGTAATGCGGGTTTCTTGGACATCTCCACAATCCACAGGGCCTACTACTACCACTACTCTTATAGATAATCAGCAGTAGCAACAGCAGGGAAAGAACAAGTGCGAATCAGAGCAGAGCGAGATGACCTGGCAGACGTCCTGGCACGAGCCGGTCGAGCTGTGGGTACGCGTTCACCACTCCCGATCCTTCAGGGGATCCATTGTGAGGTGTCGGGTGGCAGGCTGACTGTGACGGGGACGGACAATGAGGTCACTGTTCGGACGTACCTCGATGTTGAGGTCACAGAGGAGGGAACAACAGTCATCCCGGCGAAGCTTGCCGCTGAGGCCGTGCACAAATTGCCGCCGGGAGCGGTGACGTTGGCCTCCAATGACGGCGAGGTTGAGATAACGGGCGGGGGACCGAGATTCCAACTCAGGGAGATGGCTGTCGACGACTATCCCAAGATCAAGGACACAACGATCGAAGGGGGAATCGACGTCGATGGAGCCCAATTGATCCGAGCGTTGGCCCAGGTGGGGATTGCGGCGTCGAGTGATGATGCCAGACCAACTTTGACGGGCGTGTTGTTCGAGGGAGATGGAGACTCTCTGCGTCTCGTTGCAACGGATTCCTATCGCCTTGCGGTGAGGGATGTAAAGGGAGTCTCGACGGAGGGTTCGAAGCTTGTGCCCTATCGTGCACTGCGTGAGTTGGGACGTACGGTGGGTTCCGGCGCCATGACCGTTGCTTTGGGAGAACGTGAGGCCTCATTCGTCACGAATGAAGGTCGTCTGACAGTTCGGATAATCGACGCAACGTTCCCCAACTACAAACAACTTCTCCCCGAGAGCCACACGAATCGGCTCATGGTTGATAGGGCAGCGTTCCTTGAAGCAGTCGGAAGGGCTGCACTTGTTGCCGAGGACCACATTCCAGTGCGCCTTGCCATGCACTCCGGCGGTGTGGAACTCAGTGTGATCCGACAGGAGGTTGGTGAGGCCACGGAGCTGTTGAAGGGCGACTACTCAGGCGATGACATGACGATTGCTTTCAACACCAGATATCTCACAGACGGCCTCAACGCTGTTGACGATGAGAAAATTGTCATCGAGACCAGCGACCCGTTGAAACCAGGGCTGCTTCTTGGATCGGACAACAGAGACTTTCGCTACTTGTTGATGCCAGTACGACTGTGACCTGAGATGCGCCTCTCCTGGTTGGAGCTGGGAAACTTTCGGCCCTACGAAGTACTGCGATTCGAACCAACCGACGGTGTGAACATCCTCGTTGGAGCGAACGGAGCAGGGAAGACTTCGGTACTCGAGGCCATCGGCTATCTAGGAATGATGAGGTCCTTTCGGGGTGTACCGGATGCGGCACTCGTACGCGATGATGCAGATGCGGCACTTGTCCGAGGGGGTATTGCCGGTGCTGTCACGGAGACAAAAGTGGAGTGCGAAATCCCTGCGAGCGGTAGGAGGACGATTCTCGTCAACCAGAAGAGACCCAAGCGCCTCACGGACGTCCTCCTGTCCATTCCTGTGGTTGCTTTCGTACCGGATGACCTGGAAGTGATCAAGCGTGGCCCCGCGGTCAGGCGTGCGTACCTTGACGAACTCAGTACGCGATTGTGGCCCCAGGCGGGACAGGATCTCACCGAGTACGAGCGGTCCGTTCGCCAACGAAATGCCCTCCTGAAACAGGAGGGGAGAAGAACGGACGCCGCAACGCTCGATGTGTGGGACCAACGGCTTTCTGATGCCGGCTCCAAGGTGCTCCTTCATCGACGGGCCCTTGCTGTGGCGCTTCAGGAGCATCTCCAGGATGCCTACACCGTCGTTGGTGGGCAGGGGACCTTGACATGGTCCTATCGGTCGACGTGGGGATCTGAAGCGGCGGGCGATGGAGAGGAGCTGAGAGAGGCCCTGCTGTGTGCACTCCTTGAGCGGAGGGGAAAGGACATGGAGGTGAGGACGACGACAGTCGGGCCACACCGTGATGAGCCGGATCTGCTGCTCGACGGCAGACAGACGAGAACCAGGGCATCCCAGGGCGAGCAAAGAACCGTTGCTCTGGCTCTTCGGATCGGGGCCTATCGCATCATTGAGGAGATCAGAGATCACAAGCCGATACTGCTACTTGATGACGTCTTCTCCGAACTCGACATGGATCGGGCCCAGAGAGTTGTATCGCTTGTCGAGGCAGGACAGGTTTTTGTCACTACCGCACGAGATGATGAGGTACCGATCAGGGGACGCCGCTGGTTGGTGAAGAATGGGAGTGTCACATGAAGCGAGCGAAGTACCTCAGCTACGGAAACAAGAGAGAACCCAAGGAGATCAGCGACGTCCTCGGCTCAGTGATCGAGAGTGCATCCGTGAACATTGACGTACGCCAGGGAGTGCTTATTGAGCGTTGGCGCGAGGTTGCTCCTGGTGACTGGATGGATGTTGCCAGGCCCGTCGGGATCAGGGAGCAAACGCTGCTTGTCGAAGTCGGGAGCGGCACCGCAGGGTCACTTCTGAAGTATCAGACACAGCAGTTGATAGATGCGATTTCAAAGGAGTTCGGAGACGACCTTGTTACGTCCGTCCGGCTGCAGATCCCGAGATCGTAGGATCGGCGACAAGCTAAGCGAAATAAGGGTTTGTGCCCTGATTCAAGCTATACTTACACCAGTGTTAGCAGCCGTGGAAACCTCCCAACTACGGCGTACCCAAGGAGCCTCGTGACCAAAGCAAAGCCCTCCACATCCGCGTCCTATAAGGCGGATGCAATACAGGTCCTTGAAGGCCTCGAAGCTGTCCGAAGACGTCCTGCAATGTATATCGGATCCACTGGTCCGCGCGGCCTCCACCACCTGATTTGGGAGGTTGTCGACAACTCCGTCGATGAGGCAATGGCCGGGTACTGCACTCGGATCGACGTGACGCTCCTTTCAGACGGCGGCGTGCGTGTCCGCGACAACGGCCGAGGTATTCCGATCGACAGGCATGATGCCACAGGACAAGCGGCGCTCACCACCGTCATGACCACCCTCCACGCGGGCGGCAAATTCGATTCGGGTGCGTATCAGGTTTCCGGTGGACTTCACGGCGTCGGGATCTCGGTGGTCAACGCCTTGTCCACGCGAACTCAGGTCGAGGTGGTCCGCGAGGGGTATCTGTGGGAGCAGGTGTTCGAGTACGGGGAACCCATCGGCGGCGTTGAGAAGATCAAGCCGATGAAACGCACAGGGACGCAGGTGACATTCTGGGCGGATCCGGAGATCTTCGAGGAGACAACGGTGTACTCGACCAACACCGTGATCAACCGCCTCAGAGAGATGGCGTTCCTGACCAAGGGCCTCGAGATCAGGTTCTCGGATGAACGGGACGATGAGGTAATCACCGAGACGTTCCGTTATGCCGGAGGCATCATCGACTTCGTCAAGCATCTGAACTCGAGCCGCGACCCGATCCACAACCAGGTCGCCTATTTCGAGCACAAGGATGACACCGCTGAGGTCGAGATCGCAATGCAATGGACGAGCGGATACACCGAGTCGATCCTCTCGTTTGCGAACAACATCAACACGCACGAGGGAGGGACGCATGAGGAGGGGTTCCGCACCGCCCTCACCAAGGCTGTGAACGACTTTGCTCGTGAACGACACGTTCTGAAGGAGAAGGATAAAAACCTCCAGGGCGACGACGCAAGAGAGGGGCTCACTGCGGTGATCTCCGCAAAGGTGAGGGAGCCACAGTTCGAAGGGCAGACGAAGACGAAACTTGGGAACACGGAAGTGAGGTCTTTCGTCCAGAAGGCGATGAACCAGGCCCTGCCAGAGTGGTTCGGGAAGCATCCGGGGGACGGGCGAAGGATCGTCGACAAGGCAAGCCAGGCTGCCAGAGCCCGTGCAGCAGCCCGACAGGCCCGAGACCTGACCCGCCGAAAGAGCCTTCTCGAGTCTGGGGGACTCCCAGGAAAGCTGTCCGATTGCTCGTCGAAGGACCCGCAATTGTCCGAGATGTTCATAGTCGAGGGAGATTCCGCCGGTGGTTCTGCCAAGCAGGCGAGGAATTCCGAGTTCCAGGCGATTCTGCCCATCAGAGGCAAGATCATCAACGTGGAGAAGAACCGTCTTGCACGAGTACTTCAGAACACGGAGGTCCAGTCGTTGATCACCGCTATCGGTACGGGGATAGGCGAGGAGATGGATATCACAAAGGCGAGATATCACAAGATCATCCTTCTCACCGACGCGGACGTCGACGGTGCACACATTCGAACGCTGCTTCTGACGTTCTTCTTCAGACATATGGTTGATGTCATCGAACATGGCTACGTCTACATCGCCCAGCCGCCGCTGTATTCGGCCAAGATCGGAACGAAGACCACTTGGATCAAGAAGGACGAGGACCTTGAGCGATTCAAGGCGGAGAATGCGGGGCGCAAGATCAACGTCCAGCGATTCAAGGGCCTTGGGGAGATGAACGCCAACGAGCTGTGGGACACAACGATGGATCCCGCGCAGCGCACGCTTCTGCGTGTCGAACTCGAGGAGTTGTTCTCCGCGGAGGAGATCTTCTCGACACTGATGGGCGTGGACGTTGAGGCAAGAAGGAACTTCATCCAACGGAATGCAAAAGACGTCCGTTTCCTGGACGCGTAGGAACAACATGTCAAACGAAACCCTTGAACCAGAAGTGACGCTCCCCATCAACATCGAGAGCGAGATGCAGGACTCGTTTCTCGAGTACGCGATGTCGGTCATCGTGTCGAGAGCGCTACCTGACGTAAGAGATGGCCTGAAGCCGGTACACAGAAGAGTGTTGTACTCCATGTGGGACAGCGGAATCCGGCCGGGGACGCCCTACCGAAAAGCTTCGCGCGTCGTTGGAGACGTGGTCGGTTGGTTCCACCCTCACGCTCCGGAGGCCGTCTATGACTCGATGGTCAGACTCGCCCAGGACTTTGCGCTGCGTAACCCTCTGATCGATCCTCAGGGGAACTTCGGAACGGTTGATGACCCGCCGGCTGCAATGCGGTATGTCGAAGCTCGACTGGCGAAGCTCTCGGCGCACATGCTCGATGGCATTGACGAGAACACGGTCGACTTCAAGGAGAACTACTCGGGGGAGCGCAGCGAACCGACCGTGCTGCCAGCCCGCTTTCCGAACCTGCTTGTCAACGGTTCAACCGGTATTGCAGTTGGGATGGCCACGAATATGGCACCGCACAATCTGGGCGAGGTTGTCGACGCTGTTCTCTATGCCCTCGATAATTCGGATGCAACCGTGGATGACCTGATGGAATTCGTCAAGGGACCTGACTTTCCAACCGGTGCGTTCATTGTTGGCAATAAGGGCATCCACGATGCCCTGATGACCGGCCGCGGCTCAATCAAGATGCGCGCGGTGACTGATGTCATCGAGATACGTAAGGGCAGAACCGCAATCGTGGTGTCTGAGATCCCTTATCAGGTGTCGAGGGATCGCATTACCGCAAAGATCGCCGAGATCGTGAACACGAAAAAGGTTACGGGCATAGCCGACGTTCGCGACGAGACAGATCGACTGGGTACGCGCATCGTCATCGAACTCAAACGCGATGGCAACCCCCAGGTTGTCCTGAATCAGCTGTTCAAGCACACGCGGCTTGAGGACAGTTTTGCTGTCAACAACGTTGCGCTCGTTGATGGTGTGCCCAGAACGCTGAACCTTGCTCAGCTTGTCCACTACTACATCGACCATCAACTCGAGGTCATCGAACGAAGGTCGATATTCAGGCTGGAGAAGGCTGAGGCGCGTGCTCACATTCTGCGTGGTCTTCTCATCGCTCTTGATCACATCGACGAGGTTGTTGCAATCATCCGTGCCTCTGAGCATGTGGATGCTGCAAGGGAGGGTCTCATGGAGGCCTTCGAACTCTCCGAGATCCAAGCGAACCATATCCTTGATATGCCGTTGCGTAGGCTCACGGCCCTTGAGACGACCAAGCTCAGGGATGAGCTCGAGGAGCTTCAGGCGACGATCGCGTATCTTGAGAACCTGCTCGCCGACGAGGCGCTGCGGCGCGAACTGATCGGTAAGGAACTCGTTGAGATTCGGGAGAAATTCGCCGATCCACGCCGCAGCCGCATCATCCCCGACAGCGGAGAGATGTCACTCGAGGACCTCATTGCCGATGAGGAACTCGTTATCAGCATCTCGTCATCGGGATACATAAAGTCTGTCCTGTCGAAGGCGTACCGAACCCAGGCCAGGGGAGGACGCGGCATCAAGGGCGCAGGCCTTAGGGATGACGATGTGATAGAGCACCTGATCCACACAACGGCGCATTCGTATCTCCTGTTCTTTACAAACCGCGGCAAGGTGTATCGGGTTAGGGCCCATGAGATCCCTCGAAAGGATCGAACTGCGAAGGGTCAACTCATCCAATCCGTCCTCCCGCTCGAGTCCGATGAGATGGTCGAGGCGATCATCGACATGAGAGACTACGAGACCAGCAAGTACCTCGTGATGTTCACCAGGAACGGGCTGGTAAAGAAGTCGAAGTTCTCGGACTATGACTCGCGGAACCAGGTTCTCGTTGCGATCAACCTTCTTGACAATGACGAGGTTGTCGCTGTCCGCCAGACAACTGGCGATTCGGATCTCATGATGCTGACACAGAACGGCATGGGAATCCGGTTCGATGAGAAAGATGTTCGCCCCACTGGCCGCGCATCCCAGGGAGTACGCGGCATAAAGCTACGCGACGGCGACAGCGTGGTCTCAGCAGCGGTCGCTGATGAGGCGGAAGAAGTGCTATTGCTGACGTCTGGCGGATATGGCAAACGTATCAAGATGAGCGAGTTCCGCGTTCAGAAACGCGGAGGCGTGGGAGTCATCTCAATGAAACTCACCAAGGTGCGAGGTGTGGTTGCTGCAGCGCGGGCCGTTTCGGCAGCTGACGAGGTCGTTGTGACGTCATCTGACGGAATTGTGATGAGGGCTGAGGCGAAGTCGATCTCTAGGCAGAAGCGTCCCTCTACCGGCGTCAAGGTGATGAATCTCTCAGATGGTGCTCTTCTGTCGGCCCTTGCCGTTGTTCCGACCGAGGACGACGAGCAGTAGGAACGATTCGGCGACCCTGTTCGTCTCAATAGCAGAGCGAAATTGGACCTACCGGTACACTGCCGCGCAAGGAGGCCCACATGCCGGTTCGCCGGGTTCGACGCATCGTTCGCAAGATCGATGCATGGACCGTGCTCAAGGTCAGCTTCGTGCTGAACACTGTTGGGGGTCTCGTCTGGGTACTTGGTGTATGGGTGGCCTGGTCGATTGCCGTGCAACGTGGCATCCCGGACGCCTTCGTTGATCTGTTCGGTCGACTCACGATCGCGGTCAGTCCTGATGGTGAGCTCTATTTCAGGGTGATCCTGATGATGGCGATCATTGGGGTGATCGTAATGACATCGATCATGACTCTCGGTGCCGTTCTCTACAATCTTATCTCAGACCTCGTTGGTGGCGTTGAGCTGATCATGCTCGAGGAGACCACCGAACCGACCCCTACTCAGGTGTCGCCGCAACCGCGGCCTGTCGTCCACGTCCCCGCAAGCAACGGCGCATCAGACCTCACCGCGGCCGACACAGTCGAACACCCCTAGGCCCTTCGCGCAGGACGACGTCTTCCCCTCATGGCTGAATGCGAACCAATAGTGGTGTCCTCCCTTCAGCCTGAATCCACGAGGTCGAGGCCTCATCTCTCTGATTGTCCTCCCCTGGTGGGAGGACGGAAGAGCGACGAA
>JAMBLH010000001.1 GCA_023336875.1 Actinomycetes bacterium | reverse complement strand
GCCTTCGGCATCTCGCCGAGAATGCGCTTCGACCTTCTGGTACCCGACTTCACGCTGGCAGCGTTCCGCGATGGCGAGATCGAGATCTACGGCGAGCAATTCTGGCGCCCATTCATTCATGTCTCCGATATCGCTACCGCCATCAACACCGTTCTCTTCGCAGACACTGGCGCGGTATCGGGTGAGGTGTTCAACGTCGGATCCAACGACAACAACGTACAAAAGCTAACGCTCGGTCGCGCCGTCCAAGCGGTCCTGCCCGACACGAAGCTGACGCTCGTGGAGCGAACGGAGGATCCGCGGTCGTACCGCGTGGACTTTTCGAAGATCGAAACCGAACTGGGCTTTGAGGTCCAGTGGACGATCGAGGATGGAATACGAGAACTCGTAACTGCACTGAAGAGCGGTATCTTTCCTGATCCGACCGCACCCAAGTACGTCAACTAATCCCGACGAGAATCATCATCGCTCACAGCCACCACCAGATGTTCGGTGGAGAGGGTGAGGCTTCGACATGAATCCTCCATGTTCGACTCGAAAGACCACGCAAGCATTTCGTATCAGGCTCGTGACAGGTTCGGTATGGCGCCCCGATGGCGTGCAGGCCAGAAGAGTCCTCAAGGGCAAGGTGGATGACAGCGCGTTCGCCCCGGACGCTGTCACCGGTAAGCGCCGTGTCACCTACGATCGACCAAGAAGCCCGTGCGATCACCTTCGACTAGCACACGAACAGGTGGCTAGAGACATGGTTGCCCATTTCAGTTCGCTAAAGGCGAAGGGGTGACACACGCCACCGTGACGGTGGAAGGGAACCAACCGAGCTGCTTGAATCGGCTCAACCGGAAACCACGGCCCGAACGGTTCGTGTAACACCACACATCATGCCACCCAGCCGGATATCTACTCTGACCCAACCAGCTATCAGGTAACTGGAGAAGGAGCTCAAATGCTGAAACTCGGAGTCATTGGATCCTCTAGCAAGAAGAACGAAAGGCGATTTCCTATCCACCCGGATCATTTCTCGCGCATTCCAGAGCCGTTGCGGCGCCAGTTGGTCTTCGAGGAGGGATACGGGGCACCGCTCGGGATAGAGGATGAGGAGATCGCTCGCCAGACCGGTGGCACTGCGACACGTCAAGAGCTGTTGATGGACCTTGGAGCGGTTCTTCTTCTCAAGCCTGGGCTGGAGGATCTCAAGGTTCTCCGAGAAGGCGGCCTCCTGTGGGGCTGGCCGCACTGTGTTCAGCAGCGGGCTCTGACGCAGGTCGCGATTGAGCGCAGGCACACCCTGATCGCGTTCGAGGAAATGTACGTCTGGGGGCCCGATGGACACGCCGGACGGCACACATTTTACAAGAACAACGAACTGGCCGGATACTGCGGTGTGCTGCATGCGCTGCAGTTGAGAGGCCTCGACGGCCACTACGGCGACCAGCGCAAGGCCATCATCATTGGCTTTGGCGCGGTGAGCAGGGGGGCTATCCACGCACTCAAGGCACGCGGATTCAGAGATATTACGATCTGTATCCAGCGCCCCGATTACGAGGTGCGGGAGGAGGTGCTTGGTTGCCACTACGTTCGTATCCGACCGAGCACCGAGGGTGATGCACGTCAGATGGTCGTGGAACACGACGGCTCCGAGCGACCGTTTCTCGACCTGATTGGCGAGGCCGACATCATCGTGAACGGGATCTTTCAGATCCCTGATCGACCTCTGATGTTCGTCACTGAGGATGAGATATCCCACCTTAAGCATGGGTGCCTCATCGTCGATGTCAGCTGCGACGAGGGAATGGGATTCTCCTTTGCCAAGCCGACCACGTTCGATGATCCGATGTTCAAAGTCGGACT